>NZ_JBHIPR010000014.1:348-284384 GCF_042196145.1 Bartonella sp. AP258QHHD | reverse complement strand
TTGACCAGAGCGACTGATATAGTCGTGGTCTTTATTGATCGTGGTGATTACTACGGATCCATGGAGAAGGACACTATAGGTCGTATCATTGATCCAACGAAGCATCTGGACAGGCTTTGCTCTTCGGATAGTTGTAGTGATGGCATCTATCGCTACCCGATCACCAAATTCTTCTGGAAACCAAACTCCATGAATGGTTTTGGGATCATTGCCATAGCCAGTAAATTGCAAACTGGGTGTCTTGCCAAAACGCTCCATACAAACCCATGAGGCAGAAAACTCTTCTTCAAAGGATTGGAAATTTAGCCAGTCCACATAAAATTGATGCGGTCCTAACATCAGCAAAGGATCTCTCATAAGCGCCCTCCCCTCATTCTGTCCCGCCATGCAGCGCATTGGCGCGTGCCCGTTGCAAAGCATGAGCAACCGCACGACCAGTGGCCATGGGTTCACGGGCACCATTAACATGTACCGTGACATCTTGATTGTGTGTGATGGGGGAACGGTCTTTGTCTCTTTGCTCTCTCGCAGATGAATTTACAGGAGAAGCCCCCGCAAATTGTGCAATCGGTTGAATGGCTGTTTTGCCACCAATATAAGAAACAGCGAATATAGTGGATCCGCTAGCTTTAATATCGCCTTGTAAAAGGTCTTTCCCTCTACTCTTTTTGCTATCAAATCCTGATTTTACAATTCCTTGCTCTCTTTTTTATACTCAAAATTGCCTCTAAAACAGGATAGATTAATCGTAAAAAATATATAAAAGAAGCAAATTATAACATTTTTTCTTATCCTTCTTAATACAAAATAACTGTTAAGCTACAATACGCTAACATTTATCAGTCATAAGTCCAAAACATCATATAATGACGAAACAAATTCATAGAGTGAAGATTTTTCACTATCAACCGTTGTATTAATCTTTCCATAATGCATAAAAATGATGAAGCGGCCCTCGCCCTTTCCCTACTTTTAAAGCATCTGAGGCAGTTAAAGCGCCATGCAAATAATCTTTTGCTTGTTTAACAGCGCAATCCAAAGGTTGGGTAGGTAACAGAGCTGCAATGGCAGCAGAAATGGTACACCCTGTCCCATGATCATGAGTAGTTGAAAGACGAGAGGCTTCAAGTATAACAAGGTTTTCACAATCACAATAAAGATCTGGACTAGAACAATCGTAATTTTCTGTACTATTTTTGGTCAGCGTATTCAAATGTCCCCCTTTTAACAAAACTGCATGACACCCTAGCGCCAAGAGTCGTGGAGCATATTGATACATAGTCTCTAAAGACCATTGCACTTCACGCCCCAATAACAGTGCAGCTTCAGGCAAATTTGGCGTGATCAAAGTTGACATCGGCACAAGAACATCACGCATAATTTCAATTGCATCAGACTTTAAAAGAACATCACCACTTTTTGCAACCATAACCGGATCAAAAACAATGAAACGCGCTTTATGATAAGCAAGACGTTCTGCAATAACCTGTGCAATCTGAGCATTTGCAACCATACCAATTTTAACGGCATCAACATGGATATCCTCAAAAACAGAATCAATTTGATCTGCAACAAAAGAAGCATCTAATGCCTGAAAAGAACGCACACCCTGAGTATTTTGTGCAACAACAGCTGTAACCACACTCATACCATAAGTTTTCATAGCTGAAAAAACCTTCAAATCCGCCTGCATTCCAGCGCCACCAGAAGGATCTGTTCCCGCAATAGATAAAATCCGTGGAATAAAAAGTTTATCTTTTTGTAATTCCATTAACCTCTTTCCTTCTGTTTTTAAATATCGGAAAATGAGTTACCGAAAAAATAGATGCTTGAAAAAACATAAAGAAGATGTTTTCTCATGTGAATTATATTATATACGAAGTCTTCTTATAGATATAAAATGGAAAATGTAGTGCTTATCCTTCGTTCTATTCTTTTTACGTTCGCTTTTTATACAACAACTTTCATACAAATGATTCTTTACGCTCCCGTTTATTTTTTAATGCCCCGCAAAAAGGCATGGATTGTCCCTAAAACATGGGCGCGCGTTACACTCTTTTTGCAAAAATACATCGCAGGCACAAGTTATGAGATTGAAGGTTTAGAAAATCTTCCCAAAGGACCCTATATCATTGCTCCAAAGCATCAATCGGCTTGGGAAACTTTCAGTCTTGTTCCTTATTTTGATGATCCCACTCTCATTTTAAAACGTGAATTGATGTGGATTCCATTGTTTGGCTGGTATATGGCAAAAACGCAAATTATCCCCATTAACCGCACAACACCCATCAAAGCCTTAAAAATGATTATACAAAAAGCAAAAGAGAAAGTAAAACAAGGGCGCCAAATCTTGATTTTTCCCGAAGGAACACGCCGACAACCCGGTCAAGAACCAGATTATAAGTCAGGAATTGTCGCGCTCTATAATGAATTAGGACTTCAAGTTGTTCCTATTGCACATAATGCGGGTTTATATTGGCCACGCAATAATTTTCGCCGCTATCCCGGAACAATTCGTGTCCGTATTCTTCCCCCGATAGAGGCTGGTTTAAGCAAACGTGATTTTCTAGATCAACTTGTCCAAAAAACTGAAAAAGCGTGTGATGAACTGCTTCTCTTAGCAGCTCAAGACCCTACCCCTCCTCCTATGCCACCATACGCTGTTCAGAAACTTCAAAAACTAAATCAACATGAAACAATGCACTGATTGATAAGAATAATGCATAACTTTGTATATTGAGCGGAGTATAGGGAAAAAAATATAAGAAAGATACTTCAAACTTTCTAATTTAAAATTGTAAAACACTTGTACATGATAAGAAATGATCAATGTGTAAATTTTTTTGAAAAAGAATTCTTCCTCTCTTTAAAATCATTTAAATAACATACATCTCATTGATTTATAAGGATGTTTTAGCGTTATTCAACTTGAATGAGAACCCTGAATACCGTAAGATTTTCTCATTTCAAATCTATTCTAGGTTGAATCAATTAGAATCATTTTCTTACACATTACAAGCGGGGATATCTGTGTGAATAAAACGATACAAGAAAAGATTAAAATGCTTTTTACGAACCGTCTCAAGTGCCAAGGGCTATCCTAACAGGAGAGCAAGAAAAATGCATGATTATGCAGATTCATTCCTTTCTGAGAAATTCAATCCCTCCAAGAGCCTGAAATCTTGTACAATCTTCATTATTTAAAAAGTATTTCTTGAGATACTTAAGTCATCAAACCAAATTCAAGGGGAAAATAAAAATGAGAATTGGTTTTTATCCCACAGACACAACGGATACAGCAATTAACCATCTTTCCTTCCTATCCTAGACTTAAATGCTTTGTGTGCTACATTAAAACAATTCTAAATAACGAATAAGAGGGAACTAGATTTAAATTAATGCGACGTCTCTTCTATAATTTATTTTTTTCTGTGATTTTGAGTTTATCCAGCGCTGTTGCTCTAGCGCAGCCTTTTATTTCTGTTGATGTTACAACGAGGCGTATCTTAAAACATAATCAAGCTTTTGAGCGTTGGTATCCTGCTTCCTTGACAAAATTAATGACCGCTTATGTTATTTTTCGTGCCATGAGCCGAGGGGAAGTTTCACCAAACAAACATATCACCATCAGCGAATACGCCGCAAAAGCTCCCTCATATCGTTCAGGCTATAAAGCTGGTTCTGTACTCACACTTGATACAGCCTTAAGTATCACCATGGTTAAATCTACCAATGATTTAGCCATTGCCATGAGTGAAGCTGTTGCGGGTTCACAGAAAGATTTTGTACGTAAAATGAATAGCGAAGCTAAACGTTTAGGCATGTTTGGCACCCATTTTGCGAACGCAAGTGGTTTACCAGATCCTCAAAACTACTCCACGGCACGCGATATTGCTCTTTTAGCCGTTCAAATACGTCGAGAATTTCCACAATATGCTCATTATTTTTCTATTCCAGCCATTGATTTTGGTAATAATCGAAAAATCCAACATAACTCAAACAACCTCATTGGCCGTTTTTATGGGATAGACGGTATGAAAACAGGATTTATTTGTGCCTCTGGTTTTAATCTTGTTGCCTCAGCCACCCGCAATAAACGTACAATTATTGCTGTCATTCTAGGTGCTAACAACATAAGTGAAAGAGAGGAAAAAGCTGCACAACTTCTTGAAATAGGATTTTTGCACCAAGGAAGCCCCCAATTAACACTAGCAACATTAAAACCTTATGGGAGCAACATAACACAAGCCAACAATATGAGACAACAAACATGCACACCTGAAGCCATAAAAATGCATGCAAATTCATATGATGATCAAGGAAATATTATTCTCACCTCACCTTTTATCACTGCTCCACCTTCTTTTTCTCATCCTTTATCAGTACACCTCATTCGTACGCCACAAACACCTAAAATGACAGTAAAACCACTAAGAAAACCCTATATTCCGTATAAAAGGCACGCAAACCATTCTATAAAAAGCCATAAATCATAATCTACAATTAATTATAATACTTTGATTTATAATGATAATTAATTATTTTGTACCTTATGTCAAAACCACAAGTATTGTAAGATTCTCTCATTTCAAATCTGTATTTGTTGAATCAATAAAACCAGTCTCTTGCGCGCCACAAGGTGGATGAACATGTAGATAAAATAATTAAAACCAGGAATAAAAATCCTTCCTATAAGTCCTTTCAAGAACCAAAAATTATCATAACATTGACGCTAAAAGTGTATAATATACCCACGTGCACCTACCTTTATAAGCGTAAAGATAGTGGTACAATGGATTTCATGGGGGATTAACCATTATATCCCTCACGGACATCATTATAAATTGCTTAGACATACTGAGATATATTTTTTAAAAACAAAACTATGATTGATGATTAACATGAAAATAAAGCGCATCCCTCTCACGCTTATTACGGGTTTTTTAGGCTCTGGCAAAACAACTTTGCTCAACCGTATGCTACAAGACCCTCTTCTAACAGAATGTGCTGTTATCATCAATGAATTCGGCGAAATCAGTATTGACCACCTTCTGGTTGAAAAAACGACAGAAGGAATTATTGAGCTTGCCAATGGTTGCTTATGCTGTAATTTACGCAGTGATCTCATCGACACATTAATTGATTTAATAAATCGCGTTCAGACAGGACAGATCAAACAACTCCATCATATTATCATTGAAACCACAGGGATGGCTGATCCCGCCCCTATTTTACAAATACTTTTAAGCCACCCATTGTTTATTCAAACATTGTCCATAAATGCTGTTCTTGCAACATTTGATACATTAAGTCCACTTTCCATATGTAAGCGCTATCCTGAAATATATAAACAATTAATATTTGCTGATAAAATCATTCTCACCAAAACAGATCTTAGAGACCCACAAACGCTTTCAGATGCACTCCTTAGCACACTTAAAACAATGAATCCTACAGCACAAATCATTGACGCCCATTCTAAAGATTTCTGTTCAAATCTATTAATAAATAACAGATTATGGGATGAAAAAGTAGAAAATACAAAACTTAAACAAAATCTTACGACTACCCCACATGATCATACCCCCCATAAAACCATTCGTACCTTTTCACTAAACTGTGAGGGTCCTGTTGATTACGCCACAATTGAAGCTTTTTTAGATCTCCTACAAGAGCGTTATGGTACAAAATTATTACGTATTAAAGCAATTATCGCATTGCGTGATGACCCTTATCGCCCACTTGTATTACATGGCGTACAAACATTTTTTCATCCTCCCATAAGATTGCCGGCATGGCCAAAAGGAATAAAACAAACACGTTTTGTCATCATTGCCGATGGTGTTGAAAAAGACGCAATACAAAAGCTCCTCAATGCTTTTTTTAATAAACCAGCAATAGATACTGCAGACAAAACAGCTCTCTTAGAAAATCCTCTGGTCATTCCAGGAATAAAATTTTAATTTTTTCTCCCCTTCAATGATATAATATTAAATTCATTGGCACCACCATCTTTATGCTTTTAAAGAAGCAAACCGGCACCATTACACACTTTGCTAATTCCCAATGTTGAAACAAGCCCTTGGTACTTGAGACGGTTTGTAAAAAGCATTTTAGTCTTTCTTGCACAGTTTCACCCACGCGGTTATCCCCGCTTGTAACGTGCAAGAAAATGGTTTTAATTTATTCAACATGGAACGGCTTTGAAATGAGAGAATCTTACGGTATTCAGGGTTCTAATTTAACTTGAATAACACTAAATTATCATTATAAATCAAATTGTTAGGATAAAAAATTTAATACCCATCAATCTGCAAACAGATTGTTTTCTCTCTAAATGCGCTTCATCTGCAAACCACTTCATATGATTCATTTCACAGACCGATTGGCCAAATTCTTGGTTCTAAAATATTCTGCTCAACTCTATGTTTACTCAAGCTAATTGAAATCAAAATCCCTGTTAAGAAAAAAACCAAAATCAGACAGAGGCAATATCGCATTTTAAAATATGTGAATGTATCTTATATAACAGCACGACTATTTTACAGCATAAAAGAATAAAACTCTTTGAAAGAAATAAAAAGAGAGGTACATTTCATGTTAACTTACTCTTCACTAAAAACGAAGATTGATACCAGTAACGATGTGCAAACAATCCAACTTCTTTGAGAAAATTCCTCTTGGCTTCCCACTTCATATGATTTACTTACATAAAGCTCTATGAAAAAACTCTGCGCTTTAAAATATTGACTACTCACTTAAACACCTTATGTGCAAAGTTTTTGCATATCCTGTATCACCATTATTAAGTGATAGTGTTTACGGTGCTGTAGGATACAATAACACTCACTGCATTAGAGAAACTGAATTTTTATCAATATCGCGATTAAAAACGTAACGTTTTCCATAAACCTCAACAGTTGGAGGTTGACGATTTTTTTCAAAAAAATCATAACCTTTCTTAAGCATAACCCAGAATTGATAATGAGGATTCTTGCTATGACGTGACATATTATCCTTGGTCATGCGGAAAGGAAAAGCCTGCAACTGAAACTCTCTTTGTCCTCCTTTAAAAGCATCCCGTGCAAACGCATAAATCTGAGCCATGTTCTTATCACTCATAGAATAACAACCTGCGGAAAAGCAAGAACCATGCACCATAAGATTGCTTCCTGTGCGACCATTTTCCTGATCATAAAGGTTAGGAAATCCTATATTAAAAGAGAGATAATATTTTGAATAAGGATTCATTTGGTTTGCGCTAATAGTATAAAAACCCTCTGGTGTCTGAAGATCCCCTTCTTTATATTTAGGTCCAAGCTTACCAGACCATTTGCAAATGCCATAGCGAGCAACCAAGATAAAAGGTCCTGAACGAGATTGCTTCCAAACTTCAGCAAGATTTTCTTCCTTAAAAAACCGCATCATAATCGGTGCATAGGGATCTATATCATACAGAACCATTCTATTTTTGATTTCTTGCGGCAACGGCTGCTCAACTTTAGCGCGAATAGAGGCTGGTAATCTTCCTTCACATGCTGTCAATAGTCCCATTACAAACAACACACACACAGCAAGGAATCTGCTAAATGTCATCGAATAAAACTCCAATCCAACACCCCTCACAAAAAATAACCTATGTTAGAGATCGACCAATTTGAAGGTATTTTTCCCTTCGCTCTTGTTTAAGCACTTGACCATCTTTTCCAGCCATAGCTTTTAAAGCTTCTGAAATAACATCACCCGTTGCATCAATGACAATCTCTTTGCCACGATGCGCTCCCCCTAAAGGTTCCGAAATAATGCCATCAATAATCTTTAAGCGATACAAATCTTGAGCGGTAATACGCATATTCATTGCAGCATCTTTTGCACGAGCTGGATCACGCCATAAGATAGAAGCTGCTCCTTCTGGTGAAATAACAGAGTAAATTGCGTGCTCCAACATATAAACTTTGTTGGCAGCCGCGATTGCTATCGCCCCTCCAGAACCGCCTTCTCCAATAACAACGGAAACCACAGGAACTTTCAAACGCAAAGTTGTAGCTGTTGATTGAGCAATTGCTTCCGCTTGCCCACGTTCTTCAGCGCTTACCCCAGGATAAGCACCTGCTGTATCAATAAAAGTGAGGAGTGGCAAACCAAAGCGGTCAGCCATTTCCATAATACGTACAGCTTTACGATAGCCTTCTGGACGCGCAGAACCAAAATTATAGCGCAAACGTGTTTGCGTATCGTGACCTTTCTCTTGACCGATATAAGCAACGGCCTCACCTTTAAAGCGTGCAAACCCCGCTTGAATAGCCTCATCTTCAGCAAACTTGCGATCTCCGGCCAAAGGCGTAACGTCACTCAATAGGCGTTTAGAATAGTCCATAAAATGGGGACGATCCGGATGACGAGCGACTTGTGTTTTTTGCCACGGCGATAATTTTTTATAAATATCGCGCAACGCTGTTTGGGAACGCGTTTCAAGACGAGCAATCTCGTCACTCATATCAAGACTGCCTTTTTCCTGAGAAATTTTTTTTTAATTCAAGAATTTTCCCATCAAGATCAGCAACTGGTTTTTCAAAATCAAGATAATTATACATTTGTGTCAACTCATTCAGTGTCACTTATACACTTATAATTTGCTTTATAAAGTCTTTTTCAAAAACATCACCTTTTCTTTAACGAGCCTTTTGCTCATCGGCAAGTGGATGATGCTCATTGACTAAACGATAAAGTCCCTCTTCCAACACATGGGTATAAATCTGAGTGGTAGCAATATCAGAATGACCTAACAAATGTTGAACGGCACGCAAATCAGCACCATTTTGCAAAAGATGACTAGCAAAAGCATGACGCAACACATGGGGAGAAAAGCTATCACTTCCTATCCCTGCTCTTCTAGCGAGATTTTTCAACTCTCGTGCAACGACTTGACGAGCAATATATCCTGTCTCGGAATGCGCAGGAAAAAGATAAGAACTCGTAGCGTCCTTTCCCTGATCACGCAAATTTAACCACTGTGAAAGAACTTGGCATGCTTGTTTTGATAACAGCACCATTCGTTCTTTTTTGCCCTTACCACGAACCAAAACGCTGTATTCCTTCCTTCGAACAGACTGAACCGGCAGACTCACCAACTCACTAATACGTAACCCTGTTGCATAAAGCATTTCAATCAATAGCTGAAGACGCAGTGCTCGGAAATAACCTTTGGACCCATAGTCTGCTTGGTTGACTTCTAACTCCGCAAAATCAAGCAATTTTATCACTGCATCTTCACTCATGATTTTGGGCAAAGGACGCCTCTGACGAGGTGCATCAATATCATGAGAGGGATCATCTGCTCTCAACCCTTCAGCATAAAGGAATTGATAAAACTGACGCAAAGTCGATAAACGACGCGCTTGCGACGATGCCGCAAAACCAAAAGTATGCATAAGTGACAAAAGAGTAATTAAATCTTCTTTTTGTGCTGAAAAAAGCGAAACAGAGTGTGAAGACAATTCGTCTTGTGCCCACTGCAAATCATGCTGATAAGCCGCAAGCGTATGAGACGAAGCCCCTCTCTCCGCACTCATCATCTCAAGAAAATGATCTATCACAGCACCACTTTTCATTTCATTGATTCGCTTCCGTAGAAAGATTCCATGAATTCAAGGGAACATCAATGTACATATCCACAGTTACTGGTTCAACCCAAACCACAAGAGCACCCATTATAATGAAAAGAACAGAAAGCAAAATGAAAAGAATCATCAAAAATCTAGTCAATGTTGGCATAAGACAATAACCTACCCAAAAATATTCTATCTCGTATTATGCCTCACAAAGATTAACAGGAATTGACTTTAAGATGGATAAATGCCGAAATAAAGTTATGAAAAGCAATCGACAAAAACGCGTCCCCATAACACAAATAAAGAATCAGCTCTTATCGTCCCTTGATAAAAGAGCACTTGTCCTTGTTGGTCTTATGGGGGCAGGCAAATCAGTGATCGGAAAACGCGTCGCCACCATGCTTCGTTTACCTTTTTATGATTCTGACCAAGAAATTGAAAAAGCTGCACAAATGACAATCACGGAACTCTTTGAAATTTATGGTGAATCCGAATTTCGTGCTCTTGAACAGCGTGTTATTCTAAACCTCATGAAAAAAAGTCCCCTTGTTTTAGCAACAGGTGGTGGTGCCTACATAAATGAAAATATCCGAAAAGCCATTCACCAAAATGGTATATCCATATGGCTAAAAGTCGATCTTGATATCCTCATGCAACGTGTCTCAAAGCACCCAACACGTCCCCTGCTTCAAACAGCCAATCCTAAAGAAACCATGCAAAAACTCATGGAACAGCGTTATCCTATCTATGCAAAGGCAAACTTAACAATTAACAGTCATAAAGAAAGCCGTCATACCGTAGCACAAAATGTTATACGATCCGTACAGCACTACCTATACACAGAAATTAACAATAGGGATAACCAGCATGCAAACCAAAACCGTCACTGTTAAACTGGACAAACACTGTTACGATATCATCATTGGTCCGGGTCTGATTACACAAGCTGCTTCACAAATTAAACATGCTCTTAATAAAAAAGATCCTCATCAAACGCGCTTGGCACTTGTTACAGATACAAATGTTGCTTCCCTTCATTTGGAGATATTGCAAGCAGAATTAACAAAAAATAAAATTCATACTGTCCCTATTATTGTAGAAGCGGGAGAACAATCAAAATCATTTTCAACCCTGCAAGTTGTTATCGATCAAATTCTTGCTGCACGCTTAGAAAGAGGCGACTGTGTTATTGCTTTTGGCGGTGGTGTCATTGGTGATCTAGCAGGATTTGCGGCAAGTATAATCCGCCGTGGCATGAACTTCATTCAAATGCCCACAACGCTTCTTGCACAAATTGATTCTTCTGTTGGTGGAAAAACGGGAATCAATAGCCAATATGGCAAAAATCTTATTGGTGCCTTTTATCAACCACAATGCGTTATTGCTGACACGTGTCTTCTTGATACCCTGCCACCGCGTGAATTTCGCGCTGGCTACGCAGAAATAGTAAAATACGGTCTCATTAACCAACCTGACTTTTTTGAGTGGCTTGAAAAAAATGGGCAGAAAATTTTCTCTAATGGCCCTATGCGAACAGAGGCCATTGTTCGCTCATGCCAATTTAAAGCTGCCATTGTAGCACGTGATGAGTACGAAACGGGAGAGCGCGCACTCTTAAATCTCGGCCATACATTTGGACACATGCTTGAAACAGCAACCGCTTATGACTCCAACCGTTTAATCCATGGCGAAAGTGTAGCAATTGGGATAATTCTAGCTCATCAATTCTCTGCTCAATTAAATTTAATAAGCCCCACGCTTACACAACGCATTGAAGCGCACTTCAAATCTATAGGATTGCCTACACAATTAAAGGATATCCCAGGGTCTCTACCAGATGCTGAAACTTTAATGACTCTCATTGCCCAAGATAAAAAAGTTTCGCAAAACAATTTGACTTTCATATTAACACGCGGACTTGGCCAATCATTTATTGCAAAAAATGTTTCACCAGATGCAGTTTTATCCTTTTTGGAACAAAAATTAACAGAAATTCGTTAATTCATATTGAATATAATTGATTCGTTTTTATACTTCTATTAAAGATTAAATATGATGATGTCTGCGTAGCTCAGTAGGATAGAGCACAGGATTCCTAAAGAAATTGGGCACTTTGAGGAGAAATCCTCAAAGTGAATCTGCTCAAATTCGGGGAAAGCTTCATGGGCGACTATATGCCAATCCCGAGCCAAGTCTCTTTTCAAATGAGAGAAAGGTGTAGAGACTGAACGGGCAGCACCTAAAGAGCAAAAGCTTCAAGGTGAAGAGACAGTCCAGACCACAAACAGCCGATAAGGCTGGCGGTGAAAATCGAAGTGGTATGAATCCTGGGGTCGCAGGTTCGAATCCTGCCGTAGACACCATCGTATCAGTCAAATTATTCTTTGTGCACAATATTAGGAATATAGGGAAGCATCATGAAAAAAACTTTGCACATTTTAGGATTTTTCACCGCTTTAAGTTTATCACTCTTCAGCTCAAACAATAGCTTAGCTGGTTCTTTAATCATTGAAGTACCAGACAATCCAGAGCCCAAAACAGAGACCATTACCTATCAGTGTGATACTGAAACAGGTAAAGAGCGCGTAGAGGCAGTCTATCTTAATGCTGACAATATTTCGTTGGTTGATTTCAAATGGAACGGTGATCGTGTCATTGCTGCTAATGTCATCGCGGCAACAGGAGCAAAATTTGCAGGAGCTCAGTACATCTGGTGGGAGAAGAACAAAGAAGTCACGCTTTATGACCTTGCTCAGGATCCAGAAGAAAAAAAACCTATCCTCTGTAAAGATGAGTCAACATTATTATTTTAAATAACACGGGAAATATTATGAAAAAAATTTCTTTTACTAAACAATTTTTCATTACTTTAAGTGTGCTCCTCCTCGGTTCAATTAATGCATTAGCAAGTTCTTTAGTCATTGAAGTACCAGATAATCCAGAACCAACAACAGAGACCATCTCCTATCAATGCGATATGGGAACAAGCAAAGAGTATGTTGAAGCAACTTATTATAATGCTGGTAATATTGCGCTTGTTGATTTAAAATGGAACGGTAAGCGCATCGTTGGTTCTAATGTAATTGCCGCTTCTGGAGGAAAATATGTGGGTGGACAATACATTTGGTGGATAACTAAAAATGAAGCCATATTTTACGATCTTATTAATGATCCAAAAGAAGAAAAGCCCATCCACTGTGTAGAAGAAAAAAGCACAGAATAAGGAAGATTCTTACATTTCAAGAACCGTGCTGGCTCTCATCTCTTGATGTTCCTTCTGACGTGGGTAACTTTTCCTCCGTCTTGTGTAATAAAAGAGCCAGCGGTTTTTCTGACTGTTCTTCTGAATGATGTCGATAAGCTGCTGTATGTGAGAGCAACATAGAAGCTACCGGTGCTGTTAAAAACAAAAAAAACATCAGCAACACTTCATGAAAAACAAAATAATGGTCCACAAATATTGAATAAAGAAATGAAGAAATAAGAATACTACCAACGCCCCAACTCGTACATACTGAAAGCATATGCAAACGCTTATAAAAATTGGAAAAACGCACCAAACCTATCGTTGCGATCAATGTCAATCCAGACCCTAATATTAAGAAAACTGTGATAGCAATAGCAACCACAAGCGATATATCATCTTTCATTCAATAATCTCCCCCCGCATAAGAAATTTCGCCAAAGCGATGCTTGAGACAGATCCCAACAATCCAATAATGAGAGCTGCGACAAAATAAGTGGTTGTTCCTGAACGAATATCGAATGTAAGAAACAAAAGAATAGTGGTTATATAAAGGGCATCCAAACCAACAATTCTATCCTGCGCCCGTGGACCACGAATCAACCGAAACAGCGCGAAAATCACCGCTAAACTTAAAAAAAACTGTGAAAAGAAAAGCCCCCAATAAAGAATCACCATACTCATAAAAAAATCTCCAAAAGCAATTGCTCATACCGTTGTTTGATCAACTGTTTGTAATCATATCCATTTTTTAAATTTAAGACATGAAGCAAAAGTTCACCCTTTTTACTATTATAGGCAACCCAAGCAGTTCCAGGGGTTGCCGAAAGGATGCATGCTAAAATAGCCAAAGCAGTGCGATTATGAAGCAGAAGAGGTACTACAATAAAACCAGATTTCTGCTCTCGAGACCTTTTTGTTAAAACAAACCAAGCCACCGAAACATTTGAGAATATAGAATCTATAAATACTCGAAAAACGAGACGAAAAACCGCACTCCAGCTTTTAATAACAACCTTCTCCGGCTCCAGAAGCCGTATCATCCAACCACAAAACAAAGCGGTTAAAATCCCTAAAAGCAATTGCCCTAAACTAAAACCATTTAAAATAAGCCACATAAGGACAATGACACCACTGAAAAAAGGGGAAGGACAAAAACGATTCATTTACTTATCTCCCTATTTTCGAGAGAAAAATCCGTTAAAACGCTCCCAATATAGTTTTGAGGTTCATACAAAGTCTTAGCAGTTTCAGACATATAATGACTAACAGGACTGGCTACAATTGTTATAAGAAAACACAAAGCAAGGAGAACGGCAATAGGCGCAAATTCTATCACTTGCACACGAGGAATACGCCCTTCAAGAGAAACCCAAAAAGTTCGGATACCCGTTCGTGTCAATGCAATCAAAGCCGCAAAACCAGAGAGAGTGACAAAAACTACAAAAAGCCAATCTTGGTAAACCGGAAGAGAAGCAGAAAAATCCTCTCTACTGTGGTTTAAAATTGCCATGAACATCATAAATTTAGCAACAAAACCAGAAAAAGGCGGCAATCCAATAATCAAAATGGCACAGATACCAAAACAAGCTCCAAGAATTGCCAAGGTTACTGGAAAATAGATGCCAACTTCATCTTCTTCCTCCTCTTCATCGTCACCATACACCTCCATTGTGACAGCAAGAACATTAGCAGCCACATCTTGACAGCGTTCTACCAACTCTACCAAAAGAAAAAAAGCTCCCAGTGCTAAAGTTGAAGAAACAATATAAAAAAGTGCGCCTGCTGTCAGTGCTGCATTGCCTATCCCGATCGCAGCCAACAATGTGCCAGAAGAGACAAGAACGCTATAAGCTGCCAAACGCACCAAAACTTGGCTCGCCAATACTCCAATAAAACCAATAATCATAGTGGCAAGCCCACCATAAAACAAAACTGTATGACCAAAATGGTTAAAATATTCACTTTCAGGACCAAACCATAGCAACGTTAAACGTAAAATAATATAAATACCAACCTTGCTCAAAAGTGCAAAAGAAGCTCCAACAGGCGCTGCTGCTGCACTGTAAGTTGGCACCAACCAAAAATTAAGCGGCCACATACCCGCTTTAAGCAAAAAAGCAATACCTAAAAGTGCAACACCTATTTCGAACAAAACAATATCTGTAGAAGATATATATTTTATTTTAACAGCCAAATCGGCCATATTAAGAGTACCAACGACTCCATAAATGAGCGCTATACCAACTAAAAAAAATAATGAAGCAACAAGATTAACCACAACATAATGCAACCCTGCACGCACGCGCGTCTGACCAGAACCATGCAAAGCAAGCCCATAGGAAGCCGTTAACATAACTTCAAAAAACACAAATAAATTAAATAAATCGCCAGTCAAAAAAGCACCATTTATCCCCACCATAAAAAATTGCATTAGTGACTGAAAATGAGAACCAGCTTTGTACCAATGAGCCCGCGCAAAAACCAACACGCTAGTCACCAACAAGCTGGAAAGTAAAAGCATCATAGCGCTTAAGCGATCAAGGACTAAAACAATTCCAAAAGAAGACGGCCAATTACCAAGTCGATAAACATCGCAAGCCGGTGCTATTTCAAGAGTACGTATAATCAATAAAATGGCAGTAACGACCAACAGTCCCGCAGAAGAAAGACTGATGAATGATTTAAGTCTTGCACGACGTTCATCATAAAAAAGAAGAAGTGCTCCAGTGATTAACGGCAAAAGAATAGGCAAAATAAGGAGATGATGCACTCCTATTTCCATTATTGCACCTCACGTCCATCAACGTGATCAGAACCCGTTAAACCACGTGAAACCAACAAGATAACTAAAAATAAAGCTGTTGTTGCAAAACCAATCACAATCGCAGTTAAAACCAAGGCTTGTGGAAGAGGATCGACATAATTAGCTGGATTAATAACAGTGGTAGGATCAACAATTGGAGCAGCATTACTACGCGGTCTACTCATTGAAAATATAAAAAGATTAACACCATAGGAGATCAAGGACAAACCAAGAATGACTTGAAAAGTACGTGGACGCAAAACAAGCCAAATACCTGATCCGACAAAAACACCGATACCCAAAGAAAGAACAATTTCCATTAATTTTCCTTCTCTTTTAAAATAGGTTTCTTACCGATTCGGTAACTCCTAATTGACTGGTGTGCAAGTGCAATTAAAATGAGAACAGTTGCTCCTAACACAAGAGAAAGCACACCAAAATCAAACAAAAAAGCAGATGCCATGGGAACTTTCCCAATTAACGGAAGATGAATATATCGAAAAAAGGATGTTAAAAAAGGATATCCAAAAAACCAAGAGCCCATCCCCGTTACGACTGACAATAATAAACCAAAGCCTATCCAACGCAAAGGTAAAACTCTCAAATGCGTTTCCACCCACCGAATATCGCGTGCAAGATATTGTAAAATAAATCCTATAGCCAAAGTAATACCACCGACAAATCCACCTCCTGGCAGATCATGCCCTCGCATGAATAAATAAATAGCAAAAGCGATAATAATCGGAAAGAGCCAACCCATAATAACAGCAGGAACAGCTAAATAATTCAATACTGTATCTCCCACATTTCGATTAGGCTGTGCTATATCAAAGGCTTTCTGGATACGTTGTTGAAAAGGCGCATCAATACTCTCAGGCGCAGGACGAAAACGTCGTAAGAGTGCAAAAACAGTAAGGGAAACAACACCCAAAACCACAATTTCTCCCATGGTATCAAAACCACGGAAATCAACCAATAACACATTCACAACATTGCGACCACCAGCATCTGAGTAAGCATGCGTTAGAAAAAAATCAGAAATCGTTGTACCTTGGGGACGTGTCATCACTGCAAAAGAAAGCCATGCTACACCAGCACCTCCTACAAGGGATATGATGAAATCACGGAAACGACGCAAGCGAACCCAAAAATGAACAGCAGCTGGCCCAGGGTCATGCAAACGTTTAGGCAACCACCGTAAACCAAGCAATAATAAAACGACTGTAACAACCTCAACAACCAATTGTGTTATTGCTAAATCAGGAGCAGAAAGCCATAAAAAGGTTGCACAAGTCATCAAACCAGCTCCCCCTAAAAGCATAAGTGAAGCAAGACGATGAAACTTTGCTCGCCAAGCAACTAAAAGCGCACATAATCCGCCAACCAGCCAAAGAGCGAGAAAAGGAATATCAAGTGGAAAAAGCGGTAATGTCCCCACTGGAATGAAACCATCGCACCAAAGTAAAAGACCAACAAAGGCAAAACAGACCCAAAAAATCCAATGCAATTGGATCTGCAAACGGCGTGTTGACAAAGCAGACTCCACCGCACGGGCCCATTTCCAAGAAATAATTACGAGAATGCGTTCAAAAATACGCGGTCCTTTTAAGTGACGGAAAAAAGGAGCCCCATCATCACAGGATAAAAAATAACGATGCCCAACAGCATAGAGCAATCCGCCCCCTAATAATGCAACAAAGCTCATCACTAATGGAGTGTTAAACCCATGCCAAACAGCCAAACTATAAGGAATTGTCATTGGTCCTAAAACAGACACGACCGCATTATCTAAAATAGGTCCTATTGTTAAATTAGGAAAAATACCAACCGCTAAACAAATAAACACCAAAAGCTCCATTGGTAAACGCATGAAATGCGGTGGTTCATGGGGAGTCTTGGGTAAATTGTCAGGCTTTGGTCCTAAAAAAACGCCATGAATAAAGCGTATAGAATAGGTCACACTAAACAGACTAGCTAGCGTTGCCACATAAGGCGCAATCCAATCGAGCCATGATTCCATATGCGTTTCAACAGCTTCAGCAAAAAACATCTCTTTCGATAAAAAACCATTCAACAAAGGAACCCCAGCCATCGCTGCACTCGCAACTAAAGCAAGAGTTGCTGTGATAGGCATAGAACGATAAAGCCCTGACAGTTTACGCATATCACGTGTTCCCGTCTCGTGATCAATAATGCCAGCAGCCATAAATAAAGAAGCTTTAAAAGTAGCATGATTGGCCATATGAAAGATCGCCGCAACACATGCAAGTGGACTACCAAGACTTAAAAGTGTTGTAATTAATCCAAGATGACTAATAGTCGAGTAAGCAAGCAGTCCTTTCAAGTCTTGCTGAAACATGGAAAAATAGGCACCTAGAAGAAGAGTTGAGAGTCCTGAAAAGCCAACCAGCCAAAACCAAGATTCTGTTCCAGAGAGCACAGGCCATAAACGAACAAGCAAAAACAATCCCGCTTTTACCATTGTTGCCGAATGCAAATAAGCCGATACGGGAGTTGGAGCAGCCATCGCGTTAGGTAGCCAAAAATGAAAGGGAAATTGCGCGCTTTTTGTTAACCCTCCCAATAAAATACAAATAAGGATAGGACTATAAAGAGAACTTGACCGGATCATATCTCCAGACTGTAGCACCTTATCCAAATCAAAACTGCCAACAGTATACCCAATCAATAAAACTCCAATAAAAAGAGCAAAGCCGCCAAAACCTGTGATCGTTAGAGCCATACGCGCACCCTCACGCGCACTTGCATTATGGTACCAATAGCCGATCAGCAAAAAAGAAAAAATACTGGTAAGTTCCCAGAAAACAACCAAAAAGACGAGATTACCTGATAAAACTATTCCTATCATTGATCCCATAAAGGCCAAAAAAAAGGAAAAAAAACGCGGTACAGAATCCGCTGGATCTATGTAATAACGTGAATAAATGACAACAAGCAACCCAATCCCTGTAATAAGCAAGCAAAAAAGCCAGGACAAACCATCTATGCGGAGAATCAAATCGCTTCCCCATTCTGGAAGCCAAGAAATATCTAAACGCACTATGTGGTTTCCGCGAACTTCCGGATAAAGCATTATTGTAAAAATAAGACAGAAAAGTGCGACGACCCCAGCAAACCACGCTTCATTATTTTTTGCTGTCGAACGAAAAAAGCCAATGACAGCACTTCCACCAAAAGGAAGCAAAACGAGCAATACCAACATTGCTTCCCGTGTTGTCATTCTTTAAACTCCATTTTACCTTAATATTTTGTCATCGACAAAACAAAAACTTATATTCTCACCCCCCCATTCCACACTTAATGATAATAAGATTTAATAAAACTTAAAAGCATTTAAATTTTAAAAAAAACAATGCTTGCATGAAAATACTGCGCACCACACAAGTCTTCTCTTTATTGTAAGAACAATAACGCCCACGACAAGAAGCAATTAAAATTTTATTTAATTTCTATCCTTTAAAAAAGCGTGATAAACACTGCCTACGCCCCCCATGAAAAGGCTGAAAACTATTATCATTTTTATTATAAGAGCGATAACGCGCACGGCAAGATTCAATATGTTGTTTAAGCATCCATGGCTCTTTTTTTTCTAATTTTTCCGAAGAAGACGTTAAAAACACTTTTTTAGCATCTGGTACAACTTTTAATGATGCGCCTTTTGTGCTTAAGTGCGGTGATGTAACAAATGCCACTTCAGGATACCACCAATTATCACTGTATTTACGATAACCACGCCGATAATGACGATAACCTTTGAAACCATTAAGTTCTCTACGCCCCGTAAAAATCAGAGGCACCGAACTATCTTGGACAGAAGTATGAGTAACCAGTTTGGCTTTAGCGTCACTTCTATTTTGCCCCCAATTAACAAGAGTGGTTGTTATAATGAAAAAAATGCTAACAAATACAAAAGCTAAAGCATAATATAATTTTTTTTTCATACTCATAACAAAAAACTCAACATAATAAACAACAGTAATTACAGAAAGCCTTTCTCTTGCTAGACAGAAACAGATTCTTTTCTTAAGATTCTTTTTTCTTGAGACATTCTGTTACTCTTTGTACTAAACGTTGATCTTGGCAATAAGATCCTTCAAAAAAGAATGAATAAATGATGATAAAAACCCCCTATTATCTTATAGACAAATCGAAACTCATCAAAAACATGCAAACAATTTCTCATTTACGGGAAATGTCCGGAGCTAAAATTTTACTTGCTTTAAAATGTTTTGCCACATGGAGTGTTTTTGATTTAATGTCTGAGTTCATGGATGGAACCACATCATCATCCCTTTATGAACTACGTTTAGGAAGAGAAAAATTTGGCAAAGAAACCCATGCTTATTCAGTGGCTTGGGCAGATGATGAAATTGATGAAGCCTGTGGTTATGCAGATAAAATCATCTTTAATTCCATCCAACAGCTTCAACGCTTTTCTGATGCAACAAAAACCATTCAAAGAGGTTTAAGGTTAAACCCAGGAATGAGCGCATCAAATTTTGATCTTGCCAACCCCTCACGCCCTTTTAGCCGCTTAGGAGAAACAAACCAAAGCGCTATCAAAGAAATTCTGCCACTTATCAACGGATTGATGATCCATAACAATTGTGAAAATGCTGACTTTAATCTTTTTAACCAAATGCTTGGGTATATGGAAGAAAAATTTGCAGAACTTTTTTCTGCTGTTGACTGGATAAGCCTTGGCGGTGGAATCCATTTTACGGCTGAAAATTATCCTCTAGAAGCTTTCGCAAAACGCTTAAAACAATTTTCTAAAACTCATGGTGTCACTCTTTTTCTAGAACCAGGAGAAGCTGCTATTACCAAAAGCACCACATTAGAAGTCAGTGTTCTTGACACATTGTATAATGAAAAGAATCTAGCCATCGTTGATAGCTCAATTGAAGCACATATGCTTGATCTTCTCATTTATCGTGAAAATGCTAAATTAGAACCTAATCAAGGACCACACGAAATTATGATTTGTGGAAAATCTTGTCTTGCCGGCGATATTTTTGGAACATTTCAATTTCAAAAACCTCTTAAAATAGGCGATAGACTGTCTTTTCAGGATGCAGCAGGTTATACAATGGTCAAGAAAAACTGGTTTAATGGCGTTACAATGCCTGCTATTGTTCTCAAAGAGTGCGATGGTACATTAACACTTCAACGCCAATTCAGCTATAGCGACTATCAGGAAAGCCTTTCATAAAGATAAACCATAAAAAACGTCATACAACAGTATTAAAAAGGGAGATGGACCTACAATGAAAAAAAATGTTCTCATTATTGGTGCTGGAGGTGTTGCACAAGTTGTTGCACACAAATGTGCTCAAAACAATGATATTCTTGGTGAAATTCATATTGCGTCACGAACACTCAAAAAATGTGAAGCCATCATTGCTTCTATTAAAGAAAAAAACACAATGAAAGAGCAAGGTGTTCTCAAAAGCCATTCGCTCAATGCCATGAATGTAGAAGAAACTATAAAGCTCATCCAAAAGACCAAATGCGAAATTGTCATTAATGTTGGTTCTGCCTTTCTTAATATGTCTGTTCTTTCAGCTTGTATTGAAACCAAATGCGCTTATATCGATACCGCAATTCATGAAGACCCATTGAAAATTTGTGAAACACCTCCTTGGTATGGCAATTATGAATGGCCTCGGCGTCCAGAATGTGAAAAAGCTGGTATAACCGCTATTTTAGGAGCAGGTTTTGACCCAGGTGTAGTGAATGCTTATGCAGCATTAGCGCGCGATGATTATTTTGATAAAATCACAGATATTGATATTATTGATATTAATGCCGGAAATCATGGACGTTGGTTTGCTACAAATTTTGATCCAGAAATTAACTTCCGTGAATTTACAGGACAAGTATGGTCATGGCAAAATAAAAAATGGACTTCCAATAAAATGTTTGAAATCAGCCATGAATGGGATCTTCCCGTTGTGGGAAAACAAAAAGCCTATATGACAGGACATGATGAAATTCATTCACTTTCCAAAAATCTTGATGTAGAGAATGTCCGTTTCTGGATGGGATTTGGTGATCGTTATATCACTGTTTTTACGGTTCTAAAAAATCTTGGTCTCTTATCTGAACAGCCCATTAAGACAGCAGAAGGACAAGAAGTCGTGCCCTTGAAAGTCGTAAAGGCCGTCTTACCCGACCCTTCCTCTCTCGCCCCAGACTACACAGGAAAAACCTGTATCGGAGATCTTATTAAAGGCGAAAAAGATGGACACCTGCGAGAAATTTTTATCTATAATATAGCCGATCACAAACAAGCTTTTCATGAAACTGGGGCACAAGGCATTTCCTATACGGCTGGCGTACCAGCAGCGGCAACAGCTCTTCTTATTGCCACAGGTGAATGGGATGTTAAAACTATGGTCAATGTGGAAGAATTACCACCCCACCCTTTCCTTAAATATCTTGATCATATGGGGCTTCCCACTTTTATAAGAGAACAACAAGAGGATAAAAAATTACAATTTTAATACCTATAGAAAGCATATGCTTGATTTTTTAAGTTATCACAAAACTGCCCAATGAAAACAAACTTAATATTCTCGTGTAATTATGGTTTTCAAAAAAATTTTAGCTATTCGTTATATTTTGGCAACATTGCGATTTCTTAACAACCCTAAAGAAGAGACATAGCATCTTTTTAAGACATAGCGAGCAATGATCAAGAAAAACAGAGAAGAAAAAACTAATTTAATCACACTGTATAACTTGTCATTATCATCAAAAAGATAGTGTCATAAACAAAAGATATAAAAATACCGCTCTTTTAAAGAAGAGCGGTATTTTGTAGAATATTCAATTCCTCGCCTCTTCATCTTAAATGACAAAGATCCTTAACCTACACCAATCATTAAACAATTCAATTTCTTTGAGTGAATTCCTTTTGACTTCCCTCTTCATATATAATGATTTGATTTATAACAATAAATCATCATTTTCAACTTGATTCATAACGCTGAATACTGTAAAATTCTCTTAATCACAAACTCTCTCACATTGAAGTAATTAAAATCTTTTGTCTGCACATCACAAACAAAACGAGCGTGTGAGGTAAAATGATAAAAGAACAGAATGAAATTTCTCAAATAATAAAGAGCTTTAGCAATATTAAGAACTGAAAAAGTGTATTATAATGCCAGCGTGTACTTTTACTAAACATAAAGATGATGGTGCACAATAGGTCTTATAACAGTTTGAATGAATTTCATATATTTCAAGAGGAACTTTTACAGCTATACCATTCACGAACACCCTCGCGAAGTAGATTTGAGCATTTTGAGAGATGTCTTCTTAACACAAAGCACCCAGATAGGCTCAGAATCCTATCTTAAATATTTTATAACAGTATAAAAACTACCCCATATATAAAACTTTACATAGACGAAACACCACCGCTCTAAACGATAGTGCACAACAGAATAATCAATCAAAACTGCACAACAGATATCTAAAACAGTAATTATCGAAAAGCATACAACAAATGGAACATTTCAATACAATTGGTTATATTCTTTTTTAAAGTTTTAAAATGTTGTTGCATGCTTCACTAATATTTTCTGCCTCATGTGCCTTTTAAAATTTACTTTTTAAAAGCTTTTTAAATATGAAGTGGTTTAGCAAATGTTGCCAAAGCTGCCTCACGCACGGCTTCTGATAAGGTAGGATGTGCATGGCAACAACGTCCCAGATCTTCTGATGAACCTCCAAATTCCATTAAAACTGCAATTTCATGGATCATTTCACCAGCACCAAATCCAAGAATATGCCCCCCTAATACCCGATCTGTTTTTTTATCAGAAAGGATTTTAACGAACCCATCACTCTTTTGCATTGCACGTGCACGACCATTGGCCATAAAAGGAAATTTGCCAACATTATATTCAATACCAGCAGTTTTTAGCTCTTCTTCTGTCCTTCCTACACTCGCAATTTCCGGCTGTGTATAAACAACACTAGGAATAACATCAAAATTAACATGCCCTTTTTGACCTGCCAAAATTTCTGCCACAGCAACGCCTTCTTCCTCTGCTTTATGTGCTAGCATTGGTCCTTTTACGACATCACCAATCGCATAAATTCCTGGAACATTCGTCTGCCAATGAGCATCAATTGCAATAAATCCGCGTTCATCTAACTGAACACCAGCCTCTTGTAATCCAAGCCCCTCTGTATAAGGAGAACGTCCAGTAGCAATAAGCACAACATCAGCCTCTAAAGTTTCAGATTCACCACCTTTGACAGATTCAAAGCTCACCTGAGCAGTTGAGCCAGATTGTGTAACAGCTGTTACCTTTGCACCCGTTTTATATTCAATCCCCTGTTTTTCCATTAATTTCTGAAATTGCCGTGAAACTTCACCATCCATTGAGCCCAAAACTTTATTAAGATACTCAATAATGGTCACTTTAGCACCTAAACGGCTCCAAACTGATCCAAGTTCTGAACCAATGACACCAGCACCTACTACAATCATATGCGTTGGTACTTTTTCAAGTGAAAGAGCTCCCGTAGAAGAAACAATAGTCTTTTCATCAATTTCAACATTCACCCCTGGAATGCCTGAACTCTCTGAACCGGTAGCAATAATAATATTTTTTGTCTCAATTGTTTGTTTATTACCATCTCTGGCAACAACTTCCACATGACCCGCACTCAAAATTTTGGCTGTCCCAAAAAAAGTATCAACTTTATTTTTTTTCATCAAAAAAGAAACACCACTCGTATTGGCTGTCACCACAGCTTTCTTATGAACCATCATTTGTTCAAGATTAAGCTTAGATTTACCAATAGAAATACCAAGCGTTTCAAAACCATGCTGGGTTTCAGAAAACACTTCTGAAGCATGCAGCAACGCTTTAGAAGGAATACAACCAACGTTGAGACATGTTCCTCCTAATGTTGTACGCTTTTCAATAATTGCTACTTTAAGTCCCAGTTGCGCCGCTTTTATTGCTGCTACATAACCACCTGGACCCGCTCCGATCACAGCCACATCATAAGACATCCGTTTCTCCTTTCATCCTGAAAACTGTATTTTACAAATCAAGAACAAGGCGTTCCGGATCTTCTAAGCTTTCCTTAACACGCACAAGGAAAGTCACAGCTTCTTGCCCATCCACAATACGGTGATCATAAGAAAGCGCTAAATACATCATGGGGCGGATCACAACTTGACCCTCAACAACCATTGCTCGCTCTTTAATCGCATGCATTCCCAAAATACCAGATTGTGGTGCATTCAAAATCGGTGTTGACATCAACGATCCATACACACCACCATTGGTAATGGTAAAAGTTCCGCCCTGCATATCAGAAACGGCTAATTTTCCATCACGCGCAAGACGCCCCAAACGACCAATCTCTTTTTCAATCTCTGCCAATGACATTTGATCTGCATCTCGCACCACTGGAACAACAAGCCCTTTATCCGTTCCAACAGCAATTCCAACATTGACATAGTTTTTGTAAACAATATCTGTCCCATCAATCTCTGCATTAACAGCAGGAAGTTCTTTTAATGCATGACAAACAGCCTTGGTAAAAAAACCCATAAAACCAAGCTTAACACCATGTTTCTTTTCAAAAAGATCCTTATAACGCTTGCGCAAATCCATCACCGCTGACATATCAACCTCATTAAATGTGGTTAACATTGCTGCTACATTTTGTGCATCTTTAAGACGGCGAGCAATTGTTTGACGCAATTTCGTCATACGAACCCGCTCTTCACGTGTTTCTTGGACAGGAGGTGCCGAAGAACTCATCGCAGAAGAAGAGGGTGTAGGAGCATTTGTACTTTGTTTTAATCCACCAAGAACATCTTCTTTAAGAATTTGTCCACGTTTTCCAGAACCTGAAATATCGCTTTTTGCAACATTATTTTCAGCCATCAATTTTGCTGCTGAAGGAGAAGGAGGCATTGCACTGCTCAAAGCAGGCTTCTTCGATTCAGATGAAGCCGCTGGAACAAGTGTAGCAGAAGGTGAAAGTGATTGGGAGATACCAGCTTCTCCAGCTTTCACCACTCCTAAAAGAGCATTTACTTCAACCGTATCGCCTTCTTTTGCAATGATTTCAGATAATTTCCCAGCAACAGGAGAAGGAACTTCAACGGTTACCTTATCAGTTTCTAATTCAACCAAAGGCTCATCCATAGCGACAGCTTCGCCAAGTTTTTTAAACCATTTGCCAACCGTTGCTTCGGTAACCGATTCGCCCAAAGTAGGAACACGAATTTCAGTAGTCATAATATTTTTCCATACATCAGAGTAGTAATAAATTAAGAACCTAACGCGTCTTTAAGAAACGCAGCCAGTTGTTCAAGGTGTTTCACCATTAACCCAGAGGCCGGTGACGCACTCGCAGGACGTCCTGCATAACGAGCACGTGAATATTGCGCATTAATATGCGTCAAAACCCATTCCAAATAAGGCTCAATAAATGACCAAGCCCCCATGTTTTTTGGTTCCTCTTGGCACCAAAAAACTTCCGCCTGCAAAAAGCGCGATAATACATTCACCAAAACTTTTGCAGGGAAAGGATAAAGCTGTTCAACACGAAGGAGGTAAACATCATCAATACCCCTTTTTTCACGTTCTTCATAAAGGTCGTAATAAACCTTACCAGTACAAAGAACGACACGGCGAATCTTATTATCTTTTTGCAACTTAATGACAGAATCTCTGAGACATTCTGCATCATCAAGCAACACACGACAAAAACTTGTTTCTGGCCCCATTTCATTGAGAAAAGAAACAGCTCTCTTATGACGTAAAAGTGATTTCGGTGTCATCAAAATCAATGGCTTCCGGAAATCACGCTTAATTTGTCGACGCAAAATATGAAAATAATTTGCAGGGGTTGTACAATTAGCAACCTGCATATTATCTTCCGCACAAAGTTGAAGAAACCGTTCTAAACGTGCAGAAGAATGCTCCGGCCCTTGCCCTTCAAAACCATGAGGCAATAAACACACAAGACCAGACATACGAAGCCACTTACGCTCTGCGGATGAAATAAATTGATCAAAAATGACCTGTGCACCATTAGAGAAATCACCAAATTGTGCTTCCCAAAGTGTTAATCCTCGTGGTTCAGCAAGAGAATATCCATATTCAAAACCAAGAACAGCTTCTTCAGAAAGCATAGAATTAACAACGTCATAAAGCGCTTGCCCCTTTTGTAAATGATTCAAAGGAATATAACGCGCCTCATTTTCTTGGTCATAAAGAACTGAATGACGTTGTGAAAAAGTTCCCCGTTCAACATCTTCACCGGAAAGACGAACCGGTGCACCTTCCAAACAAAGTGAACCAAAAGCTAAAGCTTCAGCGGTTGCCCAGTCAACACCCTCACCGGTTTCAAAAATTTTAGCACGATTATTTAAAAAACGTTGAATGGTTTTGTGAACGTGAAAATTCGCCGGAATTTCAACAATTTTCTGACCAATTTCCTTTAAAGTTTTTACTTCAACACCGGTTGCTCTAGAATGCTGCTCATCAGAACTACTAAAAGCTTTGAGTCCCGTCCAGCTTCCATCAAGCCAATCAGCCTTATTAGGCTTATAAGAAGCACTCGCTTCAAGTTCACCTTCAAGCTTATCGCGCCATAATTTTTTTTGTTGCTCAATCTCTTCTGAAGAAATCATTCCTTCTGCTACCAATTGGTCACTATAAAGTTGAAGTGTTGTTTTATGATTACGAATTGCTTTATACATAAGCGGCTGCGTAAAGGAAGGTTCATCACCTTCATTATGCCCATAACGGCGATAACAAAACATATCAATAACCACTGGTTTATGGAAAATTTGGCGAAACTCTGTTGCTATTTTGGCAACAAAAACAACCGCCTCAGGATCATCACCATTCACATGGAAAATTGGTGCATCAATCATTTTTGCGACATCTGATGGATAAGGCGAAGAACGTGAAAAACGTGGAGATGTTGTAAAACCAATCTGGTTATTGATAATAACATGAAGTGAGCCTGCAACACGATAACCTTTAAGACCTGAAAGACCAAAAGTTTCTTGGATAACGCCTTGTCCTGCAAAAGCGGCATCACCATGAATAAGCAATGGCATCACTTTTGAACGCTCACTTAATGGGAGTAAATCAGTATGCGCAGGTCCCATAAGTTGATCTTGTTTAGCACGTGCTTTTCCCATGACAACCGGATCAACAATCTCAAGATGAGATGGATTGGCTAACAGCGATAAATGAACTTTTTTACCATCAAAGTCCAGATCAGCGGTAGTTCCCAAATGATATTTGACATCACCGGATCCCTCCACATCATCAGGCTTGTAAGATCCCCCTTTGAATTCATGAAAAATAGCCCTATGCGGTTTGGCAAGAACTTGTGAAAGAACATTTAAACGACCACGATGTGCCATTCCTAAAATAACTTCCCTAACCCCCAAAGCACTACCACATTTGATAATCTGTTCAAGAGCGGGAATCAGCGCCTCACCACCATCGAGTCCAAAACGCTTTGTACCTTTATATTTAGTGTCTAAAAACTGTTCGAATCCCTCTGCCTGAATAAGCTTATTCAGAATAGCTTTCTTGTCTTGTTGTGTGAAAGAATTTTTTTTATCTCGCCCTTCAATGCGTTCTTGAAGCCATACTTTCTGAACCGGATCAGAAACATGCATATATTCCACACCGATTGTTGAACAATAGGTACGATTGAGAATCTCAAGCATTTGCGGAATAGTTGCATATTCCAACCCTAAAACATTATCAATAAAAATGGGACGCTCGTAATCAGCTGGAGTAAAACCATAAGCTTCTGGAGAAAGTTCCTTATAATCTTCTTGTTTTTCGGCCAATTGAAGAGGGTCAAGTTGCGCATGAAGATGTCCCCGTTCTCGAAACGCACGAATCATCATAATTGCATGAACGGAATCACGTGTTGCACGAATAATATCTTGTTCACTGGAAGTTTTTCCCTTTTGTGCAGCACCTGTTATTGCTTTTTCCTTTAATTTATCGCCAAAATATTTTTCAAGAGAAGACCAATCACCATCAAGAGCAGAAATCAATTCACCCTCTGCTTTTAATGGCCAATGATCACGCTGCCATGTTGCTCCTTCAGCATTTTTAAGAACATCTTCTTTATTATCATGAAGTCCTTCAAAAAAAGCACGCCACTGTGAATCAACACTGGTAGGATCTTTTTCATATTGAGCATAAAGTTGATCTATATAATCCGCATTCCCACCATAAAGAAATGATGTCTGTGCAAAAAGGCTATTTATTTCGTCCTGCCTTGCCATATACTTCTCCGGAACATTTATTCCGTCTCCTTATATCTCTTTTTGACCTTTAAATGCTTACAAACAAGCAGTGATTCGAACATTCAAAAAAGTTTTACCTTTTTATACTCAAGCTTTTTCACCTGAATCTAAGAACCTTTTCTTATTCAGGTGAAACTTTCTTTTAGCCTTTCAAAACTGACATCAAAGTCTTACCTATCTGTGATGGCGAAGAAGATACACGAATCCCTGCTGATTCCATTGCCGCAATTTTATCTTCTGCTCCACCTTTACCACCAGAAATAACAGCACCAGCATGTCCCATTGTCCGTCCTGGAGGAGCCGTACGGCCAGCAATAAAGCCAACAACTGGCTTTTTACGACCTTTTCTTGCTTCATCTTGCAAAAACTGTGCTGCTTCTTCTTCAGCAGAACCACCAATCTCACCAATCATAACAATAGACTCGGTTTCATCATCCGCTAAAAACATTTCCAACACATCAATAAATTCAGTGCCCTTAACAGGATCGCCACCAATCCCTATAGCAGTTGTTTGTCCGAGACCTTCCTGACTCGTTTGAAAAACGGCTTCATAAGTTAAAGTTCCCGACCTCGAGACAACCCCAACAGAACCTTTTCTAAAAATAGAACCAGGCATAATACCAATTTTACATTCATTTGGTGTAAGAATACCGGGACAATTAGGACCAATAAGACGAGACTTTGAGTTTTCTAATCGCGCCTTCACTTTAACCATATCCATAACGGGAATACCTTCCGTAATACAGATAATTAAACGAACTTCAGCTTCTATAGCCTCTATAATAGCTGCAGCAGCCCCTGCAGGAGGAACATAAATAACGGAAGCATCTGCACCTGTTTTTTCTTTTGCTTCTGCAACATTAGCGAAAATAGGAAGAGTTTCGCCTTCTGAACCTTCCCATGTTTCTCCACCCTTTTTAGGATTAACGCCACCAACCATTTGCGTACCATGATAAGCAAGCGCCTGTTCTGTATGAAACGTTCCTGTTTTTCCTGTAAGCCCTTGAACTAGAACTTTTGTCTCTTTATTCACAAGAATTGACATAGCTTAAGCTCCCTTCACGGCTGCAACAATTTTTTGGGCAGCATCATCTAAATCATCAGCAGGAATAACATTCAAACCACTCTCATTGATAATTGCTTTACCTTGCTCAACATTAGTACCTTCAAGACGAACAACCAAGGGAACCTTTAAACCAACCTCACGAACAGCAGCAACCACACCTTCAGCAATGACATCACAACGCATAATACCACCAAAAATGTTAACCAAAATGCCCTTAACATTTGGATCGGCCGTAATAATTTTAAAAGCAGCTGTCACCTTTTCTTTTGATGCTCCACCACCAACATCCAAAAAATTCGCTGGCTCTGCTCCATAAAGCTTAATGATATCCATTGTTGCCATAGCAAGCCCAGCACCATTAACCATGCAACCAATCGTACCCTCAAGAGCAACATAAGCAAGATCATGCTTTGATGCTTCTATTTCCTTTGGATCTTCTTCTGAAAGATCGCGCAATTCTAAAATATCTGGATGACGAAACAGAGCATTATTATCAAAAGAAACTTTCGCATCAAGAACACGCAAGTGACCATCTTTCATCACAATAAGCGGATTGATTTCTAAAAGGCTCATATCTTTTTCACAAAATGCCTTATAGAGAATCGGAAAAAGCTTTTCACCATCTTCTCGCGCACTACTTTGTAGTTTCAACGCATCACAAAGTCTTGCACAATCAGCAGAAGTAACACCCTCTACAGCATCAATGGGAAGCGTGAATATTTTTTCTGGTGTCTCTTCAGCAACCGTTTCAATATCCATTCCACCTTCTGTTGAAACAACAAAAGCAATTCGACCAACGCTACGATCAACCAAAAGTGAAAGATAAAGCTCCCGTTCAATATCGGCACCATCTTCAATATAAAGGCGGTTGACCTGCTTACCCTCTGGACCAGTTTGTTTGGTTACCAAAGTTTTTCCAAGCATTTCTTGAACATTTGCAACAACTTCTTCAACAGATTGTGCAAGCCGAACACCACCCTTTGCATCAGGACCAAGCTCTTTAAACTTACCCTTACCACGACCACCAGCGTGTATCTGACTTTTAACCACATAGAGAGGTCCGGGCAATTTTTCCGCCCATTTTTCAGCTTGCTCTACAGAATAAACAGCGACACCATTTGCAATTGGTGCTCCATATTCATGAAGCAGACGTTTGGCCTGATACTCATGGATATTCATGCATTTGTCCTTTTCTTTTATGGATCTTATTAATCCTAAAGTTTTAACATTCTAAATACTTATTTTAATGAATTAAATCTTGTTCAATTTACTTGAGACTAGGTACAAGAGCAATACAAGCTTCACAAAGCTTTTTAACCGCATTTACTGAATGATCAAAAGCACCTCTTTCTTCTTTATCAAGATCAATTTCAATGACTCGTTCAACACCACCTGCACCAAGTACAACAGGTACCCCAACATAGGTATCATTAACCCCATATTCTCCTGAAAGATAAGCTGCAACAGGCACAACACGCTTAGTATCCTTTAGGTAGGCCTCAGCCATAGAAACAGCAGAAGCTGCTGGTGCATAATAAGCAGAACCTGTTTTTAACAAACCAACAATTTCTGCACCGCCATCACGGGTACGCTGGATAATTTGATCAATTCTTCCCTGTGTTGTCCAGCCCATCTTTATAAGATCAGGCAAAGAAATACCACCAACCGTTGAATAACGCACGAGAGGAACCATTGTATCACCGTGGCCCCCTAAAACAAACGCTGTCACATCTTTAATAGAGACCTTAAATTCCTCAGATAAGAAATGACGAAAACGCGCTGAATCAAGAACACCAGCCATACCAACCACTTTATGTGTAGGGAGACCTGAAAATTTCTGCAATGCCCACACCATCGCATCAAGGGGATTGGTAATACAAATAACAAACGCTGAAGAAGCGTATTTTTTAATTCCAGCTCCAACTTGTTCCATAACCTTTAAATTAATGCCCAAAAGTTCATCACGACTCATACCAGGTTTTCGCGCAACGCCTGCTGTTACAATAACAACATCAGCACCTTCAATTGCTTCATAAGCATTAGCACCTTTTAGACTGATATCAAAACCATCAACAGGAGAAGATTCGGCTATATCTAGAGCCTTACCTTGTGGCACACCTTCTGTAATATCAAATAAGACCACATCAGCAAGCTCTTTAAGCCCAATAATATGTGCTAAAGTACCACCAATCATACCTGAACCAATGAGAGCTATTTTTTTCCGTGCCATTTTATTTTTTCCTAACTTTTAGATAATTCAGCGCACACCCAATCAACGTCCGTATACTGAATATTTTTGACTTCAACCATATTCAAACAATATCATAAAAAGGAGTAAAGAAATGAAATTTACAAATTTCTCTCCTTACAGAAACAACAACCCTCCGCTGAAACAACTATTAGAAAATTATCACGATGTATCGATAAAGTGAATTTAAAAAAAAATACAACAGAATTATTATATTTCTTTAATTTCAAAAAGTTATTGTTTTGACAGTTTACGTAAAGGTAAAAGTATAATCAATGCTTCTTCTTCAAAAGAAAATGTTCTTCCCAAAGTTTTAAATAATCGTAGCTTTGCATTTCGAAAAGACGTGATTGTGTTCTTTGAAATTCAAATGTTTCCGTAATCTGCGCATGCCCTTTATACAAATCCCCTATCCCTGCGGCTGCCGACATAAACAACCGTATGTGGCGCTCATAAAGAATATCAATAAGCAAAATAAACCGTTTTGTTTCATTGCGACATGTATCATCCATGACCGGTACATTATCAATAAAAATCGTATGATAACGCTCCCCTAATAACAAATATTCAGCCGCGGCCAAAGGCTTTTCACATAAATCCCCATAATCAAAACGAGCACATCCTGCACCAAAGCGCGGAATAGGAATAATGCGCCCTTTTATAGAAAGCTCATCAGATGTCTCCTTATGTCCTTGCAATACAAGTGTCCATGCTTGATCCATATATTCATTTGCCGGGACCCCCAACGGCGACACATACATCTGTTGTAGATTTGATTTTTCAAGGCGATAATCTGTTTTTGCATCAAGATTAACAACACGAACATATGCTTTCAAAACTTGAATAAAAGGCAAAAAGAGCTCACGATTCAAACCGTTACAATAAAGGTTATCCGGCGCCACATTTGAAGTCGCAATAAAGAAAATTCCTTTATCAAACAGAGCAGAAATAAGCCGCCCCAATACCATAGCATCAGCAATATCCGTTACACTAAACTCATCAAAACAAAGTACTTTTGCTTCTCGTGCAAGATCCTCAGCAACAGCTAAAATAGGATTATCTTGTTTAAATTTTGCACACCCAGATGCTTGACGATAAAAATTAATACGCTCATGCACATCAGCCATAAAATCATTAAAATGGGCACGCTTTTTATGACCTTTAGGCAAACAAGAAAAGAACAAATCCATCAGCATGGTTTTGCCCCGTCCTACTTCACCATAAATATACAGTCCCTGAAAAAAACCTGTTTCATCTCCTTGTTTTACAACACAAGAAATATTTTGTTTTTTCCTTTTAAATATTCTGTTAAAGAAAGAGCAAAATATCCAAGGCAAAGGATGAGAGATATTTTGTTCCGCAATTTTCTTTAATAAATGATCAAAATATTCTGTTATAGCTAATTGAGCGGGATCAAAACAAACCTCTCCTTTAGCGACAAGCTCCTTATAACGTGTTGAAACGAGAATCATCCAAAAAACCTTTTTCAAACCGATCTCAATGAAAAATACAAATACTTTTCAAGAATCTGTCCGTCTAGTTTAGTTTGTCATAAACGATCAAAAATGATTTAACGACTTAAAATAACGGGATGATCATCAAGTGTACGTCCCTCAAAACGATCAACATTTGAAGAATAAAGAACGAGGATAACACGTCCAGAGTTATTATAAAAATATAATCTTTTTCCTTTAACAGCCCACGATCTCACTTGGGAAGCAATTCCTGGACAGTGTAAAGGACCAGCACGGTACCCTTGTCCAAACTTTGTTTGTGGAGTTGCAATCCGGCAAACTTTTCCTCCCATAGAAAGATTCCACACCCCAGCAACACTTGCAGGAAATAAATCAGTAGCATTACTTGGCAATTCGAGACTAGCCATTCGTCCATCGCTCTGAGAATCTCCTTTTTCATACATCGGAGCGTTTGCATCTTCAGATATCGACGAAGAAGTAGACGACAGATCAGACGCTTCTAATATTGTCATTTGTTGAGATGGATAAAAAACTTCTAATGCGTTACCATCGTCATTACCATCAAACCGTGTTGTTGAACATCCCCCTAAAAACATTACAGTTGATAGTGCAACGAAAAACGAAACTTTTGAAAACGCCATGTCTGTACTCTCTCCCACGACAATAAATAAGTTCACAAAAAAATTAAGCGAATATTTGTTATAGTTACAAAGATAAATTAACAAATTAAAAAAAACAGGTTAAAATCACTTATTTTAAAAGAAATAATTTATGTGCCCAATTTTATATTTATTAAACACTAGAAATTTATAATATTTTCAGTCATATATCTTTTTATAAGTAATCATTAGAAATAGAGAAGTTTCATGAAAACGCCATTTAGCAAAATGGACGGTCTTGGAAATCAAATTATTGTTGTTGATATGCGTGAAAGCACATACGCTCTTACACCACAAGCAATCCTTGCTTTGTCGGCAGATCCTGAAATGCATTTTGATCAAATCATGGCTATCCACACACCAACCCAGAAAAAAACCGACTTCCGCATAGAAATATGGAATGCCGACGGATCAATGGCTAAAGCTTGTGGCAATGGTACCCGCTGTGTCATCGCATGGCTTAAAGATCACAATTTTGGTGAAAAATTTCATTTAGAAACTCCCGCTGGAATTATTGAAGGAAAATACCAAACCGATAATCTCATTTCTGTTGATATGGGATGCCCAAATTTCAATGCAAAAGAGATGCCTGTTTCACGTGAAATAGTTGATACCAATCACGTAGAAATTATCGCTGGTCCCCTAAAAGACGCTTGTCTCATATCCATTGGCAATCTCCATGCTATCTTTTTTGTTGAAAATGATATTCAACATATTCCATTAGAAAAATATGGGCCAAAACTTGAACATGATCCCCTGTTTCCCGAACGGTGCAATATTTCCATTGCTTGCATAACGTCAAAGAAAAGTCTAAATTTACGTACATGGGAGCGAGGGGCAGGATTAACACAAGCATGTGGGAGTGCTGCTTGTGCAAGTGCTGTGGCTGCTTATCGTCGTGGACTTACAGAGCGCCATGTTGATGTGAATTTACCAAAGGGAACACTTAATATTTTTTACCGAGAAGATGATCATATTATCATGACAGGACCAATAAAATATCAATTTAGTGGTTTTTTAAGCCCTTTAACAGGGTGCTACAAAAAGGATCACTCCTGATGGCAGTAGAAATTGTAACTTTTGGTTGTCGACTCAATAGTTACGAATCGGAAATAATTCGCAAAGAAAGCACTTCTTCAGGGCTAGACCAGCTTAAAGATGGTGCTATTATTTTTAATACCTGCGCTGTCACTGCCGAAGCCGTACGACAAGCAAAACAAGCTATCCGCAAAGCAAGACGTGAAAATCCTCATGCGCGTATCATTGTAACAGGGTGTGCAGCCCAAACAGAAGCACAAAATTTTGCCTCAATGACAGAAGTAGATCTTGTTTTAGGAAACGAAGATAAACTTCACGCTCATTCTTATCGTCAACTTCCTGATTTTGGTATTAATCATTCTGAAAAGGTGCATATCAATGACATTATGGAAGTACAAAAAATTGCTCCACATATGGTCAGTGCAATGCAAGAGCGCACCCGCGCTTTTGTACAGGTACAAAACGGATGCGATCACCGCTGTACATTTTGCATTATTCCTTATGGACGAGGACCATCTCGTTCAGTTCCCATGGGTGCTGTCATAGAACAAATTAAAAAGCTGATAGGTGGGGGTATCCAAGAAGTGGTCCTTACAGGTGTTGACCTTACAAGTTATGGCCACGATCTTCCTGGAAAAGCTACTCTAGGAAAATTAACTTCAGCTATTTTGCATCATGTCCCTGACTTAGCCCGATTACGCCTCTCATCTATTGACTCTATTGAAGCAGACGAAGAACTCATAAATCTTTTAGCTTATGAAACAAGAATCATGCCCCATTTGCATTTATCTTTGCAAGCAGGTGATAATATGATTTTAAAACGGATGAAACGGCGTCATCTGCGCGAACATGCCATTCAATTTTGCCAAGAATTGCGTGCCAAACGTTCTACAATGGTTTATGGTGCCGACTTAATTGCTGGTTTTCCTACAGAAACAGAAGAGATGTTTCAAAATAGTCTTGCCTTAATCAAAGATTGTAATTTAACCCATCTCCATGTCTTCCCCTTTAGTCCAAGAGAAGGAACACCTGCCGCACGTATGCCACAAATCAACCGTAAAATAGTTAAGCTGCGTGCTGAAAAATTGCGTAAAGCAGGTGATATGGCTTACCAAAAGCATCTTGCTCATTTACAAAACAGTCTACAAACAATTCTCGTTGAAAAAGATGAAATCGGACGAACAGAAGATTATACTCTTGTACAAGTTAAAGGTGCAAAAGCAGGAACAATTGTTCAAGCCCTTATCGTTGATCATGATGGCGATAAATTGATTGCTGTCCCTCCAAAATTAAACGCTGCTTGAGCAGGAGAATTCTTATGACTAAATCTTTTATAAAAAAAATATTCTCTTTTAACAAATCTCAAGAGCAAGAAATTGAACAACAGATTTCTATTCCTGATAAAAGCGATATAATAGAAGAAAATAAAGACAAAAATGAAAAGACAAAAAATAATCAAATCTCTATAAACACAGAAAAAGAAGAACAAACAAAAAATCCAGAGTCAATACTTACAAAATATGATGAAAAATCTCCATTTCTAGAATCCCATTCTGATAAAATTCCCTTTTCTGGTAAAATTATTGTCACAAACAACATCCGTGAAAAAAAGAATGAAGAAATTTTATCTGAACCTTCTGTTGAACAAAAAAAGACAGCGTGGTTTGGGCGCCTTAAAAAAGGCCTATCCCTTTCTTCACAACGCCTAAGCGGATCAATTGGCGATCTCTTTGTTAAAAGAAAACTTGATGAAGATACACTGCAAGAGCTCGAAGATATTCTTATCCAAGCTGACATAGGTGTAGAGACGGCAACACGCATCACAAATACTTTAGCTTCCAGTCGTTACGGAAAAAACCTCTCCCCAGATGATATTCATACTATTGTAGCTGATGAGGTCAAAAAAGTTCTGGAACCTGTTGCAATACCATTAGAACTTGATCTCAGCCATAAACCTCATGTTATTTTGCTGGTAGGTGTAAATGGCACTGGAAAAACGACAACTATTGGAAAACTTTCAGCCAAATTAACAGAAGGGGGATTAAAAGTTATGCTGGCAGCAGGTGATACTTTCCGAGCCGCTGCTATTGAGCAACTACACATTTGGGGTGAACGTACCAATTCTCCTGTTATTTCGACAAAATTGGGTGCAGATGCCGCCAGCTTAGCATTTGATGCTTATGAAAAAGCAAAAAAACAAACAGTGATGTATTAATTATTGATACAGCAGGGCGTTTACAAAATAAATCTGAATTAATGGATGAGTTGGCAAAAATTATTCGTGTTTTAAAAAAACACACCCCCCAAGCACCCCACACAATCCTTCAAACTCTTGATGCAACAACCGGACAAAATGCACTCAACCAAGTGGACATTTTCAGTGATATTGCTGGTGTTAATGGTTTAGTTATGACAAAGCTAGATGGGACTGCACGAGGAGGAATTCTTGTCGCTATCGCAGCAAAATATAAATTACCCGTTTATTTTATCGGTATAGGAGAAGATATTGAAGACCTTCAACCCTTTTCTGCTTCTGACTTTGCCGAAACTATTGCAGGAAAACACGCATGAAACAGCCTTTATCTAATCTTAATTTACACAATAATTCTGAAAAAAAGATGAATAACAATAAAAAAATTTCTCTCTCACCAACACTTAAGTTTCTTTTGGAAATGGGTCCATTGGTTGCCTTCTTTTTTGCCAATTATAAGGGAGAATGGCTGATAAAAAACATTGGATTTTTTCAAAATTTTAGTAAGCCTATTTTCCCTGCAACAGCTATTTTTATGGTGGCTATTATTATTTCCCTAAGCTTATCATGGATCCTTGCAAGACAAATTCCTATTATGCCTCTTATTTCAGGAATATTTGTTTTAGTTTTTGGCTTTCTAACTCTCTGGCTTCATAATGAAACTTTCATAAAAATGAAACCAACAATCATTAATAGCTTATTTGCTTTTATACTTTTTGGAGGGATGTTTTTTAAAAAACCACTTTTACGTTATGCTCTTGATTCTACCTTAAAACTTGATGATTTAGGTTGGCAAAAACTTACCTATCGTTGGGCGTTTTTTTCATTTTTCTTGCCATTTTGAATGAAATAATTTGGCGTAATTTTAGCGATAATTTCTGGACAAGTTTCAAAGTATTTGGCGTCATGCCTATAACAGTCCTTTTCATGCTTACCCAAATGCCTATAATTATAAAACATTCAAAAGGACTTTTTACAGAAGAGGACAAATCTGATTCTTAAAAAAATCATCACTACCGATTATTTTATAGATTCATCGCCAAACACTGTTCGGGAGAAAAAATATGTTGATTGAACAGTTTATTTGTCGAGAAGACAATTTCGGTGTACTCCTTCATGATGAAAAAAGTGGTATGACAGCTGCAATAGATGCTCCTGAAGGCAAAGCGATTCACAATGCCTTAAAGCGCCACAATTGGACACTTAACACTATTTTTGTAACTCATCATCATCACGACCATGTAGAAGCCCTATCAGAATTAAAACAAGTTTACAACGCTACGGTTATCGGACCAGAAGCAGAAAAAGAAAAGATCAATCATCTTGATAAAACACTTCAACCTGATGAAAGTTTTTCTTTTGGCTCACTCCTTCTTTTAGCTCTTTCAACACCTGGTCATACTCTAGGCGCATTATCTTACTATTTTCCTGAAAAGAATTTACTCTTTGCTGGAGATACACTTTTTTCATTGGGCTGTGGACGTCTTTTCGAAGGAAAACCAGCACAAATGCTGAATTCTTTAAAAAAACTTCGTAAACTTCCTGATGAAACACTTCTCTATTGTGGACACGAATATACAAAAAATAACGCTCTTTTCGCACTAACAATTGACCCACATAATAAAAAACTCCACCAAAGAATAGAGGAAGTTTTTTTGCTACGTGCAAAAAACGCTATGACTTTACCAGTAACCTTAGGGCAAGAAAAAGCCACCAATCCCTTTCTCCGCTGGGATGATAGTGTATTGCGAAAGAACCTTGTAATGGAAGAAAAAACAGATGAAGAAGTTTTTGCTGAAGTTCGAAGAAGAAAGGACAATTTTTAACCATGCGTAAGTTCGTATTACGTTTGTTCCTGCTTTTTCTTTTCGTGATACATATTCAACAAACAATGGCAGAGGAAAAGGAAACAGATAATTCTTCTCTTATAGCACCTCTCATTGCAAATTATCCCTTAACAGAAGATTTTCTTTTAAAGCTGGAAAAAATTGAAAAAGAATGTAAAAACTTACTTCCAGAAACAAAAAATAATCTTATAACTTATGATTCTAGTATCCACTCTAGTATTGAAAACTACACTACCTATATTTCTAGTAAACCAAAACTTGTGAATATTTTAAAAGAAAATAATATAACACCGAAAGATTTTGCTGCGGGAACCTCAGCACTTAAAGAAATATCAGCGCTTATCATATTTGTACCTGAAAAGGAATATTCTACTGAGAAAAATACTATATTTCTAAACAATCTTGAATTTGTTAAAAAACATTTTTACAAAGCAACAATTCTTTTAAATAGCTGTGAAAAACTCATTTTGAGCAACTAATCAGCTATGAGACATTAAAAAATATTATCCCATTAATCTAATAAAAAAGTACGTGCATTAAAAAAACACCGTGTTTTTACCATTCCTAATAATTGTTTTTATTTCGATTATATTTACAAATGTTTTTCTAAAAATAAAGAATAACAGACGGAAAAATATTTATTGAAATTCAAAAAAGAAAGGATAATTTTTCGTCATGTTTAAACTTCTATTGTGTTTTTTCTTCATTTTTCCTTTTGTATCATACGCTCAAGAAAAAAAACAAGAAATAGATGATCCTTCTTTTATACCGCCTTTCATTGCAAATTATCCCTTAACAGAAGATATTCTTTTAAAGCTGGAAAAAATCAAAGCAGAATGTAGAAATTTATCTTCAGAACCAGAACAAACAAATACAAAAAGTGATCTCAGTACTTATGATGATAATATTGAAAAATACGCTTCCTATATTTTTAATAATCCAAAACTTGTAAATATTTTAAAAGAAAATAATATAACACCGAAAGATTTTGTTGTTGCTCACCTAGCACTTCAAGCGACATTGTATGTACTTACTGATGAAGAAAATTCTACTTATGAAAAAAACTCTTTACCTGCAAGAAATATAGAATTTGCTAAAGAGCATATGTATAGAATAATAAAAATTTTAAAAGATAACTGTTAAAAAAATCTTTTTAGAACAATTGATTAACTTTGTAAACGCCGACAAATTTCATCTAATTGTTCTAATGAAGAGTAATGTATTTTTAAATCTCCACCTTTTTTACCATGTCGAATAATAACTTTCATTCCTATCACATCTGCAAGTAATTTTTCTAAAGATTTTGTTTCAGCATCTTTCTCCGTATTGGTACGCTTTTTAGTTTTAGGATTAGCTTGCTCATATGCAAGTATTTCTGTTTGACGTACTGAAAGCCCTTCACGAATAATTTTCTCAGCTAAATTTTGTGGATCATCAACGGTTATAAGACAACGTGCATGACCTGCAGAAAGTTGTCCATCAGTTAAGAATTGTTGTACTTTTTCTGGAAGTTTTAACAAACGAAGCGTATTTGCAACATGACTACGACTTTTTCCTATAACTTGCGCTAAATCTACTTGCGTATAATCATGTTCATTTAGAAGCATCTCATATCCCTTTGCTTCTTCGATAGGATTAAGATCTGCACGTTGAACATTTTCAATAATTGCCAATTCCAAAGCCGTTTTATCGTCCACATCACGAATAATAACGGGTAATTGACTTAAATTTGCACGTTGTGCTGCACGCCAGCGCCGTTCACCCGCAATCAATTCAAACCGATGAGGATGATCTCTTAAAGGCCTCACAATAACCGGTTGAACCACACCGTGTTGACGAATTGATTGTGTCAAATTATCAAGCTCTGTTTCAGTAAAATGACGCCGAGGATTGTGAGGATTACATGAAATAGATTCAATAGAAATAAATCGCTCAGAAAGACTACCGGATTCATTTAATTTATCAAAGCTTGATGAACGTGCAATATTGTTGTTTAAATTGATATCTCCAATCAATGCCGCTAATCCACGTCCTAGTCTTTTTTTTGATAGATCATCGTTCATAATTTTGCTCTTTGAGTTTTCTTACAAAAAATTTTACATTTTTAAGCAGCAGCACGTGCTTGTTTTTCACGTTGAATCATTTCTGATGCTAGACGCAAATAAGCTTGGCTCCCAGCACATTTAAGATCATAAAGCAATACAGGTTTGCCAAAAGAAGGCGCTTCTGATACTCTTACATTTCGTGGAATAACAGTACGATAAACTTTATCTCCCATAAAAGAACGTACATCTTCAACAACTTGATTTGAAAGGTTATTACGTCCATCATACATTGTTAGAACAATACCTTGGATCTCTAAAGATGGATTAAGTACGGATCGCACTTGTTTTACTGTTTCAAGTAATTGACTTAAACCTTCAAGTGCTAAAAATTCACACTGCATAGGCACTAAAACAGAATCCGCAGCCCCCATAGCATTAAGTGTTAAAAGATTAAGGGAGGGAGGACAATCAATTAAAATATAATTGAATTTTTTTTCCATTTCCGGATCATCATAGAGAGCTTTACGTAAGCGTTGTATGCGATCTTTTGATGAAGAAATTTCCATTTCCACACCTAAGAGATCAAGTGTAGAGGGAACTATATAAAGATTGGGTACGGCTGTTTTTAAAGCCGCCTGTGTAATTGAAACGCCCGAAACCAAAACATCATAAGAAGATAAAGGACGGCTATTACGATCAATCCCTAAACCTGTACTAGCATTACCTTGTGGATCAACATCCATAATAAGGACATTTTCACCAATAGCCGCTAAAGCTGTAGCAAGATTAATTGCTGTGGTTGTTTTTCCGACTCCACCCTTTTGGTTTGCAATAGCGATAATTCGTGTTTCGCTCATTTTGCTCTACCCTCTATATGATCGAATATGAGAAATTTCCAAAATAACAGAATTTTCATCAACTTTACTTTTATGTTTTAACAGATCAAAGTGCCAATTGGCAGAGGCATTTTTTATTTCTGTAGCGTAATCCCGACCTTTTTGCAAAAGAGCTATTGTTTTTTCTGTTAATAAAGGAAAAATGAGTTGTAAAAGAGTATCAAGCGGCGCTAATCCCCGTGCTGTTATAATATCAGATATGGGAATTTTTTGATATATATCTTCAATTCTAGCGTGATAAACCGTTGCTGGAAGATTAAGTTGAGCAATAACTGTTCGCAAAAAAGCAACTTTTTTCCCATTACTTTCAACAAGATTAATATGTCCTGCTTTTTTTTCTTTCAAAAAGATAGCAATCACAATTGCAGGAAAACCTCCTCCTGATCCTAAATCACACCAATGTAAAGAATGAGCATACAAAGGAAAAATTTGTGCTGAATCTAGAATATGTCGTGTCCATAGATCTGGTATAGTTGTAGCAGATATCAAATTAATATGTGCATTCCACTGAAGTATTAAAGACTCAAACTGAATTAAATTTTCCATCGTTTCACGTGAAACAGAAGGAACAATATTTAATAATTGTTGATATTTTTTTTCTGTAGAAAAATTCATTAAGCTGTTTTAGCCTTTTCACGTCGTTGACGTTGAATATGTGTAATAATAAGCGATAACGCGGCGGGTGTCATGCCATCAATTTTTTGTGCATCAGCAATTGAACGCGGCGACACTTCTTGAATTTTTGATTTAAGTTCATTTGAAAGACCTGAAATTGCCTGAACATCGAGAGAAGAAGGAATTTCTAAACGCTCATCTCTCTGAAGAGAGGCAATATCTTGTGCTTGTTTATCTAAATAAACCGCATATTGTGCTTCAATTTCTAAAGATTCTGCTGTTTTAGAATCAATTGTTTTTAATTGTGGCCAAAAATCTGAAAGACGCTCTAAGGTCATATGAGGATAAGCAAGAAAATCATAAGCCGAACGCCGAATTCCATCATGATTAACATGTAATCCATGAGCAGAAGCTTCATTGGGTGTTAAAAAAAGATTTTGACATATTGATCGTGCTTGATCAAGCCGTTGTTGTTTTTTCTGATAACATTCCCAACGTATTTTACTCACAATACCCCATTTTTGTGCCAAAGGTGTTAAACGCGTATCAGCATTATCAGATCGTAAAGATAAACGAAATTCAGCACGTGATGTAAACATCCTATAAGGTTCACAAACACCACGTGAAACCAAATCATCAATCATAACACCAATATAAGCAGTAGAACGACTTATAAGTATTTCATCTAATTTACCTACTTTACGTGCAGCATTTAATCCAGCTAAAAGTCCTTGTGCTGCTGCTTCTTCATATCCTGTTGTACCATTAATTTGGCCTGCTAAGAACAAACCCGGTAAAGAACGTAATTCTAAGTTTCTCGTTAATTGTTGTGGATTAACAAAATCATATTCAATAGCATAACCAGGTTGCAAAACTATAGCATTTTCCAATCCTTCAATGGTTTTCAATAGAGAAATTTGTACATCTTCAGGAAGAGAAGTAGAAAGACCATTTGGATAAACAGTATCATCATTTAATCCTTCTGGTTCCAGAAAGATCTGATGTCCATCACGTTCTCCAAATTTAACAATTTTATCTTCAACAGAAGGACAATAACGTGGTCCTAACCCTTCAATATTTCCAGAATATAAAGCAGAGCGATAAATATTCTCGCGAATAATTTGATGTGTTTTCTCATTTGTACGTGTTATTGCACATTCAATTTGTGGTTGTTCAATTTTCTCTGTTAAAAGAGAAAAGGGTATGGGATTTTCATCTGCTTGTTGTTTTTGGAGAGCTTCCCAAGCAATTGTTTTTTTACTCAAACGAGCAGGGGTTCCTGTTTTTAATCGTCCAAGTTTTATATGATATTTTTTCAAATGTTCAGCAAGTTTTACACTTGACTGATCTCCCATACGACCAGCAGCCCATGTTTTATTACCAATATGAATAAAGCCATTTAAAAACGTACCTGTTGTTAAAACAACAGCACCAGAAAAAATTGTTCCTTGTTTTTTTAAAATAACACCTGATACACAATTATCTTTAACAACCAGATCAATAACTTCATCCTCAATAAGAGTAAGATTTTCTTGTTCTTTTAATAATTTTTGAATTGCTTTTTTATAAAGTTGTCTATCTGCCTGTGTTCGTGGTCCTCTTACTGCCGGTCCTTTACGTCTATTAAGTAGTCTAAACTGAATTCCAGCAGCATCTGCTGCTCTTCCCATAAGACCATCTAACGCATCTATTTCACGAACTAGATGCCCTTTTCCAAGTCCACCAATAGCAGGATTACACGACATTGTTCCCAGTGCTGATATTTTATGTGTAACAAGCGCTGTTTTGGCTCCTACACGTGCTGAAGCTGAAGCCGCTTCACAGCCAGCATGACCACCACCAACAATAACAACATCATATGATTGCATTTAATTCATTCCGTAGAAAATATTCTAAGGTTTCACGTGAAACAGGATATAAATTACATAATCTTTATAATCTGTCTATGAAATAATCAATGTTTCACGTGAATCATTATTTACCAACACAAAATTCTGAAAAAATAATATCAAGCAAATCTTCAACATCAATATCTCCTGTAATTTTCCCAAGAAAATCACTTGCACAACGGAGATGTTCTGCACGTAAACTGAGATCAAGAGAATGATAATTAAGAGAAAATTCAATCTCTTTAACAGCCTGCTTTAATAATTGAAGTTGCCTTTTACGTGCTGGAACAATATTTCCAATTTTAGAAGCACGATAATGACAAAATGATTCAAGTTCTTTTATAAAATAATCAAAATTTAAACCAGTTAATGCGGAAAATTGTATAGACCAACGCTGATCATTTTTTTCATAAAGATCAAGCTTATTGCCAACACACCATATTTCAGCCGATGTTTCTGGTAAATCAACTTGCTTAGGATTTCTTATATCATAAACCAAAATAACCAAATCAGCTTCCCTAACATGCTGTTTAGCAATTTCTATTCCCATCTGTTCTATTTTATTTTCTGTTTTTCTAAAACCAGCAGTATCGGTTAAAAAAACAGGTAAACCACCAAGAATAATTCTCATTTCTAAAGCATCACGGGTTGTTCCTGCTTCTTCCGTTACAATAGCAACAGATCTTCCTGAAAGACGATTCATAATGCTTGATTTTCCAGAATTTGGAGCACCAGCAATAACAATTTTTAATCCATCACGTAAAATACTCGCACGTTCTCCTTCAGTAATATATTCCCGAATAGAAGTACAAAGATCCTGAACATCTTTCCAAACTTTATCAGATATTGCGTTGGGAATATCTGCTTCATCAACAAAATCAAGTTCTGCCTCAATAAAAGCACGCGCCTTCATAAGCTTATGACGCCAATCACGATAAAGCGTCGTTAAATGTCCACTTGTACCCATAACAGCTAAACGCCGTTGGCTTTCCGTTTCTGCTTCTATTAAATCAGCAAGACCTTCTGCTTGAACAAGATCTAATTTTCCTTCCATAAAAGCACGACGTGAAAATTCACCTGCTTCTGCAATACGGCATCCAGAAAATGTCGACAATTCATCGAGAAAACGATTAACGACTGCTTTTCCTCCATGTAAATGGAATTCTGCACAATCTTCCCCCGTAAAACTATGAGGAGCAGGAAAAAAACAGTTAAACCAGAATCTAAAAAACTACCATCACGAGCAGTAAGATTTCCATAATGCATAAAACGTGCTTTAGGTAAACGACCACAAAGCGTTTTAACTATATCCACAACATGAGGACCAGAAAGCCGAATGACTGCAACCCCTGAAGGTAACAATCCACTCGAAACAGCAAAGATTGTATCCACAGGTTTTATCCTAATAAAAACTTTAATGACTCTACGTATTCATTGAATCAAAAAATTCACTATTGTTTTTTGTTTGCTTTAATTTATCAATCAAAAATTCAATTGCATCTGTTACATTCATAGATGCTAAAATACGACGAAGAACAAAAATTTTGTGTAAATCTTGTCGTTCTACCAGAAGTTCTTCCTTACGCGTTCCTGACTTTAAAATATCCATAGCAGGGAAAATACGTTTATCAGCAACTTTTCGATCAAGAACAATTTCCGAATTACCTGTTCCTTTAAATTCTTCAAAAATAACCTCATCCATACGACTTCCTGTATCAATCAAAGCCGTTGCAATAATGGTTAAAGATCCGCCTTCTTCAATATTACGTGCTGCACCAAAAAAACGCTTTGGACGCTGGAGGGCATTTGCATCCACACCACCTGTTAAAACTTTACCTGAAGAAGGAACAACTGTATTATATGCACGCCCAAGACGTGTAATAGAATCGAGAAGAATAACAACATCACGCCCATATTCAACAAGACGTTTGGCTTTTTCAATAACCATTTCTGCCACTTGTACGTGACGTATTGCAGGTTCATCAAAAGTAGAAGAAACCACTTCTCCTTTTACTGAACGCTGCATATCAGTAACTTCTTCTGGTCGTTCATCAATTAAAAGAACAATGAGATAACATTCAGGATGATTAGTGGTAATAGAATGAGCAATATTTTGAAGTAAAACTGTTTTTCCCGTCCGAGGAGGAGCTACAATTAACCCTCTTTGTCCTTTTCCCAATGGAGATATCAAATCAATCACGCGTGATGACATATCTTTCTCTGTAGGATCTTGTATTTCCATTTGGAAACGTTCATTTGAATAAAGAGGAGTAAGATTATCAAAGTGGATTTTATAACGAATCTTTTCAGGTTTTTCGAAATTAATTGTATTAATTTTAAGGAGAGCAAAATAACGTTCTCCCTCTTTTGGACTGCGTATGGGACCTTCAATTGTATCGCCTGTTTTTAAAGAAAACGACTGTATTTGTGCAGGTGAAAGATAAATATCATCAGGACCAGGAAGATAATTAGCATCAGCAGATCTCAAAAATCCAAATCCGTCTTGTAAAACTTCAACAACACCTTCTCCTATAATTTCAACGTCTTGTAGAGCAAGTTTTTTCAAGATAGCAAACATTAATTCTTGTTTGCGCATAAGGGAGGCATTTTCAACTTCTAATGTTTCAGCAAAAGAAACAAGCTCAACGGGATTTTTGCTTTTAAGTTCTTGTAGTTTCATTTTTTGCATGAAATATGCTCTTTGTAATTAAGGAGAAGATTGTTCTAAATAATTTATGGAAATTTATGAGTGAAATATTATTAAGAAAAAATATCCTACACTCAATTTTTTTAATCTGCAAGTACCATTTATATGAAATTTGTTCCTGTAATATTAAGTAATTATATGAAAAACTTGAAAAAATATAAAATCCAAATAGTATTTAATTATTTTAATAACAAAAATGTGAGTTAGGATTATAGCATTAATGAAATGCTATTCAAAAGTATTTTTTACAGAAATTTATATTAATAAATTTATATTAAAGAAAGGATTATTCTTATTTATAACTGTGTTTAGTGTGGATTATTATTTATCCTCAATTTTATCCACAAAAGGAACTGAAAAAAGAATAAAAATATCACTATCTTAAAGATATTATCCCCTCTTTTTTTATAAGAGGGATTAAATTATCACAAGCATTTAATTTGTGCATAAAAAAGGAGAATTTTTCATAAATTTTAGTTTTATAAAAAACGGTGAGGATATATACACATGTCTTAACAAGGAGTTAAAATTTTTGTGACAAAAGAAAAAAAATTCTTTCATTTACACATGCTTTCTGATGCAACAGGAGAAACATTAATTTCTGTTGGAAGAGCTGTAGCATCGCAATATGCAATGATTCAGGCAACAGAGCATATCTATCCTATGATTCGTAATAGAATACAGTTACAGAAAGCTCTTGATGAAATACAACAAGAGCCAGGTATTGTTCTTTACACAATGATTGATGAAGAACTTAAACTACTCCTTCAAAAAAAAATGCAAAAAAATAGAAGTTCCCTGTATTGATATATTGCATCCTGTTTTAAATGCTTTTCAGTCTTACCTTGGAATGCCAACACATTTACGTGCGAGCGCACAACATGATCTTAATGCAGATTATTTTCGCCGTATTGAGGCACTGGATTTTACAATAGAGCATGATGATGGACAGTCTTCCAGTAGCTTATCCGAAGCAGATGTGATCCTTGTGGGAATTTCAAGAACCTCTAAAACACCAACAAGCATCTATTTAGCAAATCGCGGAATCAAAACGGCTAATGTTCCTCTTATTCCAGGAATTGATTTGCCAGAATCTCTTTTAGAGGTAAAAAATTCTTTAATTATTGGTTTAATTGCTTCAGCTGAAAGAATCTCACATATTCGTCAAAATAGAGATTTAGGAGAAGGTTTTGCTCTTGATAATTATACTAATCGTATCAACATAGCTGAAGAATTAATCCATGCAAAACGCATTTGCGAACGTTTTGGTTGGCCTATTATTGATGTCACAAGACGTTCTATTGAAGAAACTGCTGCTGCAATATTTGAACTGTTATCACGATTTCGTGAAGGAAATGAGAGAAAATTCTCATGAACGCAGATACTTTAATATTAGCATCTCTTAGTTTTTATCGTGCAAAATTATTAAAAAAAGCAGGCTTAAATTTTTCCATTGAAGGAGCTTCTTTTGATGAAAGAGAAGTAGAAAAAAAAGCAAAAGAAAAAACACCTAAAGAACTCAGCTGTTTTCTTGCGAGCGCAAAAGCAAAAAATGTTTCAGACCGTTTTCCTGATGCTTTCGTTATTGGTTGTGATCAAGTTCTTGATTTTGAAGGTCAAGTTTTTCACAAAGCAACAAATATTAAAGAAGCACATCAACGTTTATGTGAATTATCAGGAAAAACCCATTCTCTTCATAGTGCGGTAGCTTTATTTAAAAATGGTCAAAAAATTTGGGTTGAAGCTTTTAGTGCACATATGTCCGTCCGTTTACTCTCATCAGAATTTATTGAACGTTATTTAGCACGCGTAGGAAAAGATGTTTTAAACAGCGTGGGAGTATATCAAATTGAAGGAGAAGGAATTCATCTCTTTGAAAAAATTGAAGGAGATTTTTTTACCATTGTTGGTTTACCTTTGCTGCCTCTACTCATAAAACTGCGCCACTTAGGAATTATTGATGGTTGACTTAACAATAAAAAAAACAAATTATCCGCGTGCTTTTGTTGTTGGTTCTCCAATTCATCATTCAAAATCGCCAAGAATTCACAATTTTTGGCTTAAACAATATGGTTTACAAGGAGAATATCTTGCACAAGAAGTAACATCTGAAGAGTTCAGTCATTTTATTGCGTCTTTACAAAAAATAGGCTTTTGTGGAGGAAATGTTACTTTGCCTTATAAACAGGAAGCTTTTCGTTTAGCAGATTATAAAGATGAGAGAGCAACAATGATTGGTGCTGTTAATACACTTTGGTATGAAGGAGATAAGCTTTGTGCCACGAATAGTGATGCCTATGGTTTTAGCGCTAATCTTGATGATTTTGTATCTGATTGGGGAGGGGAAACAGCTCTTGTTTTTGGAGCAGGTGGTGCCGCACGCGCTATCATATATGCCTTAAAAAGACGCGGATTTGAACAGATTTATTTAATTAACCGTACAAAACAACGTGCTGATAATTTAGCTCAGCATTTTGGAAAAATCATTAAAGTTTACGATTGGCATAAAATCCATGAAATACTTCATCAAGCTGATTTGATTGTTAATACAACCTCTATTGGCATAAAAAGTCCAGAAGAAAAAAGTGATTCTTTTTTTTGCGATTTTCATAAAGCAAAAAAAACGGCATTAGTAACAGATATTATTTATACACCATTGATAACTCCTTTTTTACAACAGGCAAAGGCTTGTGATCTCAAGACGGTTGATGGACTTGGGATGCTTCTACATCAGGCTGTTATAGGGTTTGAACAGTGGTTCGGAATAAGACCACAGGTAACAAAAGCGTTACGGACAGCTATTTTAGAGGATATGAGTGAAAAAAGAGAATGAAGATCATAGGATTAACGGGATCAATTGCTATGGGAAAATCAACAGTTGCTGATTTTTTCAAGCAAGCGGGTATTTCTGTTTTTAGTGCTGATGAAGCAGTACAACAGCTTTATAAAAGTGAGCCAGCTTTGTCATTCATAGAGCGTATTTTTCCTGGTGTGGTTGAAAACGGAGAAGTTAACCGTTTGAAACTTTCTGAAATTTTGATTGATGATAAAGAAAAATTACAAACATTAGAAAAAATAATTCATCCTTTGGTGCAAGAAAAAGAAAGGGAATTTATTGATATAGCGCGTGAACAAGGGAAAAAATTAGTTATTCTTGATATTCCACTTCTGTTTGAAAAAAATGGTGAAAGTCGTGTGGATAGCGTTATTGTTGTTTCTGCTCCACCAGAAATACAAAAAGAACGTGTAATGATTCGCCAAGGTATGAATGAGAAAAAATTTGCCTTTATCAACGCTCAACAAATGCCAGATGAAAAAAAACGAGAACGCGCTGATTTTATTATTGATACAGGGAAAGATTTAGAGAATACACGTCAACAGGTTTTTGATGTGATAAAAAAATTGCTAAAGAATTAAAATTATGCGTGAAATTATTTTTGATACAGAAACAACAGGTTTAGATAAAGAGAAAGATCGCATAATCGAAATTGGTTGTGTAGAAATGGTTGATCGTTATCTCACAGGACGCCAATTTCATGTTTATTTAAACCCTGAAGGCGTTATTATTCCTGATGAAGTTGTAGCAATTCACGGATTAACCAATGAACGCTTGAAAAACGAGAAAAGTTTTAGTGATATTGTTGATGAATTTTTGGAATTTATCAAAGACGCGACAATGATTGCGCATAATGCGAGTTTTGATATTGGTTTTATTAATGCAGAATTAAAACGCGTCAACAAACCGCTTATCAGTGTTGATAATATTCTTGATACATTGGCTATGGCGCGGCGTAAATTTCCTATGGGTCCTAATTCTCTTGATATTTTATGCAAACGTTTTGGAATTGATAACAGCCATCGTGTTCTTCATGGTGCTTTGCTTGATGCAGAGATTCTAGCCGATGTTTATATTGAGCTCATCGGTGGAAAGCAAGGTGTATTGGGTTTTGATAACAGAAGGGGTATTGATGAACATATCCAGAACGATAAAGATACATCTTATGCCGTTAAAATTCGCCCGCAGGCTTTACCTTCGAGATTGAGTATGCAAGAAAAAAAGTTACACGCTGATTTTATCTACAAAATGGGTGAAAAAGCTCTGTGGAATAACTTCAAAATTCATGAATAACATCATCTTTTATCTAAAAGAGTCACGATTGAAATTAAAGAATATCGATGTTAAAAAAAACGGTCGTTGTGGGGAGGGGAACACCACAACGACCCTGTCGCTACATCGTACCTCAGCTATCATAGGAGGAGCAAAATGAAAGCTATTAATCCTGTAACAGCAAAGAAAAGCTCTAGGTACTTAATATAAAGTGCAACGACTTCACGTCTTATGAAGAGAAAAAATGGCTTTTTAGAGGCAAAGTGAAAAAATATATAAGGGTAATTTGTTTTTTTAGCTGAAATGGAGAAAAAATGTCATGAAAGCAACAGATCATCTTTTTTTGGTTGACGGATCAGGCTATATTTTTCGTGCTTATTATGCTTTGCCGCCTTTAAAACGTAAAAAGGATGGACTTCCTGTAGGAGCAGTAGCTGGTTTTTGCAATATGTTATGGAAATTACTTTGTGATGCTCGTAATACAGCTACGGGTGTTGTTCCAACACATTTTGCTGTTATTTTTGATTATTCATCTGATACTTTTCGTAAACAAATTTATCCTGAATATAAAGCGAATCGCGTTGAACCTCCTGAAGATCTAATTCCTCAATTCGCGCTAATACGCCAAGCAACGAAGGCTTTTAATTTGCCTTGTATTGAAAAGGAAGGCTTTGAAGCGGATGATTTAATTGCTACCTATGCAAAGTTGGCAACAAAGGTTGGGGCAAAAACAACCATTATTTCTTCCGATAAGGATCTTATGCAACTCGTAAATACGCATGTATCTTTGTATGATGGAATGAAAGATAAGCATATAGGTATCTCAGAAGTTATAGAAAAATGGGGTGTTGCGCCTGAAAAAATGATTGATTTACAAGCATTAATTGGAGATTCAACGGATAATGTACCGGGTATTCCAGGCATTGGTCCAAAAACTGCAGCTCAGTTGTTAAATGAATTTGGTTCTCTTGATCTTCTATTGCAAAACGTAACAGAAATTAAACAAACAAAACGACGTGAAAACATTCAAGCTTATAGAGAACAAGTTAAAATATCTCGTGAACTTGTCAGGCTTAAAACAGATGTTCCTATAGATAATGATTTAGATGATTTTATTTTGGAGCCACAAGATGGTCCACGTTTAATTGCTTTTTTGAAAGCGATGGAGTTTTCAACATTAACGCGTCGCGTGGCAGAGGCAACAACATGCGATGCAGCTGTTATTGACGCACTTGATATAAATGTTGAATGGGAAAAACTAAGCCCCAGGAATGATTCTGATATCAGGCATGATTCTGATATCAAGAATACTGAGCGCGCATCCCTTCATAATTTTTCTGAAAATTCTCCACAAGTTTTTGCACAAGAACGTAAAGATCAAGCGCTGACTCAAAAAATTACAAGAGATGCTTATACAACAATTCTTGATGAGGAAATTTTAAAAGACTGGTTATCACAAGCACAAGAGCAGGGTTTTTTCGCTTTTGATACTAAAACAACATCTCTTGATCCGATGCAAGCAAAGCTTGTTGGTTTTTCACTCGCATTACAGCCGGAAAAAGCAGCTTATATACCTCTTGAACATTTTGATGAAGGAGAAGAGGACCTTTTGAGGGGCGGGCGCATTGCTTCACAGATTGGGGCTCGAAAAGCTTTAGCACTTTTAAAACCGATATTAGAAGATTCAGCGGTGTTAAAAATTGGTCATAATATAAAATATGATTGGTTGGTGATGAAGCAATACGACATTATGATAAGCTCTTTTGACGACACCATGCTTTTATCATATGCTTTTGATGCTGGAATGTTAACCCATAATATGGATGATTTGTCTGAACGTTGGCTTGAGCATAAACCAATTGCCTATAAAGATTTAACGCATAACGGGAAAAAAATTACTTCTTTTGCACAAGTAGATTTAAAACAAGCAACCCTTTATGCGGCGGAAGATGCTGATATAAAGCTACGTCTTTGGCAAGTATTGAAACCGCAACTTGTTGCTCGTGGAATGACAAAAATTTATGAGCGTCTTGATAGACCTCTTGTAGAAGTTCTTGCAAGAATGGAAGAACGGGGGATTCTTATTGATCGGCAGATTTTATTGCGTCTTTCAGGAGAGTTGGCACAAGCTGCTTTGATTCTAGAAGAGGAAATTTACAAACAAGCTGATGAAAAGTTTAATCTTGCTTCGCCAAAGCAATTAGGGGATATCCTTTTTGGCAAAATGGGATTGCCTGGAGGCGCTAAAACAAAGGGTGGACAATGGTCAACTTCTGCACAGACCTTAGAAGAGTTGGCTGCTGAAGGTCATATTTTACCGCGTAAAATTATTGAGTGGCGTCAACTTTCAAAGCTAAAATCTACCTATACAGATGCCTTGCCTTCTTATATTTTTTCAAAAACAGGGCGAGTTCACACGAATTATTCTTTGGCAATAACATCAACTGGTCGGTTATCATCATCAGAGCCAAATTTGCAAAATATTCCAGTGCGAACTGCTGAAGGACGTAAAATTCGAACAGCTTTTATTGCTCCCAAAGGACATGTGTTACTTTCTGCTGATTATAGTCAGATTGAGTTGCGCATTCTTGCACATATTGCGGATATAAAAGCATTAAAAGAAGCTTTTGCTAAAGGGCATGATATTCACGCTATAACGGCATCACAAATGTTTGGTGTTGCGATAGAAGGAATGCATTCAGATATACGACGGCGTGCAAAAGCGATTAATTTTGGTATTATTTATGGTATTTCAGCTTTTGGATTAGCCAATCAATTGGGAATTTCACGCCAAGAAGCGGGTCGTTATATTCAACTGTATTTTGAAAGATTTCCAGGAATTAAAGATTATATGGAGAAGACCAAAATCTTTGCACGTGAAAATGGTTATGTAGAAACAATTTTTGGACGTCGTATCCATTATCCAGAAATAAAAGCAAAGAATGTAAAAATTCGTTCTCTTAATGAGCGGGCAGCTATCAATGCTCCAATTCAAGGTTCTGCAGCCGATATTATTCGCCGCGCTATGATACATATGGAAGATGCTTTAAAAGCAGAAAAACTATCAGCAAAAATGTTGCTGCAAGTTCATGATGAACTGATTTTTGAAGTACCAGAAGAAGAAAGTAAAAAAACCATGACTGTTGTTAAAAATGTTATGGAAAATGCTACAATACCGGTTCTATCTTTATCTGTCCCGCTTGAAGTAAAAGTTATGACGGCTCAAAATTGGGATGAGGCACATTAATTTTTTTATTTATTTTTAAGAATATTGATTGCGTTGGAAAGATTAAGATAGGCTTTGATAGGCAAATGATCTGAAGCAATGCGTGCAAGTGGTGAATAATGATTTTCAATACTTGTTACCAATTGGTGGGGAAAAGAAAAAACTCTATCAAGGGCTAACAAAGGAAAACGAGAGGGAAAGCTTGGTACAACTTCAAAAGTGCTATCAAAATAGGGAAAAAAATGATTTAAAGATGAGCCTTTTCCCATTCGCCATTCATTAAAATCTCCTATGAGGAGTGTAGGCATAAGGGGGCGTTTTTGGAAAATTTCAAGGAGCATTTTTGTTTGTTGTTTACGAGAGTAACGTAATAATCCAAAATGAGCCGCAATAATACGAATAGGTCCTGCTGCCATTTCCAACTCTACAATTACAGCCCCACGTGGTTCAATACTAGGAAGAGTGACTTGTAAAGTATCACGTACATATCCCTTTCGCAAAAAAAGAGCATTCCCATGCCAACCATGGCCATGAGGTGACATAGTATTAAGAGGTACAGGAATCAAACCGGTTTCAGCTTTTAATAGCTGAAGATTAATCAAACCGATGCGTTCCCCAAAACGTTTATCTGCTTCTTGAAGAGCAAGGATATCAACTTGTAATTCAGTAATAACACGGACAATTCTTGTAGGATTAAAAACTTTATCAACACCTACACATTTATGCACATTATAGGAAGCAACGGTCAGATCATAATTACTATTTTGATTGACAATGTTTGATTGATGATGAGAGCGGCTATGAATTGTATTTAAAAAGGAGCTATGGAGTTTTTGTTGGATAAAACCGGTAAACCAAGGGAATTTTTGCTTATAAGGGATTTTTGTCATTTTGCGAAAAGAATAGTTTCTAAGAAGCAGAGGGTAAAGATTTACACTAAAAACAAAAGAACCTTGTTTCTAAAAGAAACAAGGTTCTTTAATTAAGTAATGATTTTTGCAATCAATCACGGTTTGAGCCAAGAAACTGTAGCAAGAAGACAAACATATTGATGAAATCAAGATAAAGATTCAGCGCGCCCATAATAACTTTACGTCCTCTGGTATCGCTTTCATCTCCTTCATAATACATCAACTTAATGCTCTGGGTATCGTAGGCTGTTAAACCAGCAAAGATAAAAACACCAATCACAGAGATAGCAAACTGCAAAGCGCTTGATCCAAGAAAAATGTTCACAATCATGGAAAGCAACAAGCCGATCAATCCAATGAATAAGAATGAACCGATTGCTGTGAGATCACGCTTTGTTGTGTATCCATAAAGTGAAAGAGCTCCAAAAGTTGCGGCGGAAATGACAAAGGTTTGCACAACACTTTCTGTCGTATAGCGCAAAACGATTGAAGACAGTGAAAGACCAACCAGAGCAGCATAACCAAAAAAGAGACTACGAGCAGCATTTGTGCTCAATGTATTAATTTTAAAACTGAGAAATAAGACTGCTATGAGTGGTGCAAACATAACAATATAAGAGAATGGCGATGTATAAAATGTTACTCCAAATGGTGTTAGATAAACACTGCTATTGATTTGAGCTGCTGCTTGGCTCATATCTGTTGTCGTTGCTAATGATACAATTGCATAAGCGGCAGCAGCTGTAATAAGCAAACCAATGGCCATTGCATTGTAGACACCCAACATATAGTCGCGTAATCCCTGATCAATTGATGCATCGGCATGAGAAGCAGGTGCCGAACGTAAATCTTTAAAATTAGCCATAATATAAAATCCTTTAGCATATGTTCTGTCAGGTATAGGGCTTTAAAGGTGTCTCTGTCATTACACAGATAAGCTTGGTATAAGCCTTAATTGGGCAAATACAAAAACCCTTAAGAATCACTGACAGAATTCCAGCATATATGCTCTTATTATGGAGATTTATTTAAAAATTACAAGAGATTTATATGAAGAAGGAACCTTACAAATTGGTAAGGAAATAGTTCATTTTAATAAAAAATATTTCCATTTTTTGCCATATTTTTGCAAGATAAAAAGACTATACTTAAAAACTTTTCTATTTTCACAGAAACTATGTAATACAATCCCTTATAAAATATTCACTATTTTTGCGTTTATGAGAAGAGCGGCAAGTATCATCACACTATTTCAACCTCCAATATTGCATCTGTTTTGCACGGTTATAAGAGCTATTGAATTGGATTTTTTATAATATATTGATGTATAATGATAAATTGTCTTTTTGAATGCTAAATGATACTCCGAATATCGCAAGATTCTCTGGTTGAAAATCTGTTCATATTAAATCAATCAAGATTATTGACTTGCTTGTGTCTTGCAAGAGACATGGTTTTAATGGATTCAACATGAACAGATTCCAAATAAAAGAGATTTAGAATAGTAAGGGCTTTAATTCAATATGAAAAACGGTAATTTATATTTATAATCAATATGTTGCTTTAACAAGACACCATTGAGAATAGTTGAAAAAATGTTTTTTATTAAACAATATATAAAATAAAAAAGGAGAGTTTTTAAACGAAGCACTTAAGAAAGGCTCTGTAAAATCGATATCTGTAAAAACTAAAAAACATACGAAAAGCAATTGTTCTAATCAAATAAACAGAACTTCGAATGCTGTGAAATGTCTCCTCAAAAATTGTGATGTAGGACACATGGATAAAAAATATTGATTCTATTTGAGTTCATTTCTTTTGCACTAACTAAGTGTAGAAATGTAAAGTTGAAAAGAAAGTAAGATCTTATAGTCCCATGAAGAGAAACACGTGAAATGACGAGCAACAAGAATTGATTAAGAGAAATCAATGCGTAATCAGACTTGTGATGGTCAATAATCTCTGTTTTCTAAGGCACTGAACATATCAGTGAGAAGATGTACTATTGGAATGACGCCTTGCTTTCATCCAAGTACGCAATTCTTCAATAAGGATGGCAATAACACCGAGAGTGATAAAACTATCTGCAAGGTTGAAAATAGCAAAATAAAAAATATCATCAATATGAAAAAGTATATAATCAGTGACATGATGAAAGCGAATACGATCAATGAGATTGCCGATGGCTCCCCCAATAATAAGAATAAGGCCAAAGCGCATTAAAGACTTATTATATTCAGTATTTTTCCATAACCATAGAAGAAAGATAATCACAATGATCGTGATGGCGATGATTCCCCACTGAGAAAAGGAAGAAAAAAACGAAAATGCAATGCCAGAATTGCGCACATGATAAAGGGAAAGAAAAGGAATAAGCGAAATTTCTGTTCCTAAAGGCATATTGTGCATAACCCAGTATTTGACAGCTTGATCAAGTACTACTGTAAAAGCCAAGCCCAAGAGAAGAAAAGGGAGTGATTTACGAATCATGTTTTTCCTCACATGGTTCAAGTATTAAATAGGGGCGACGGATTTCATAAAGCATAACAGCTGTTGCTACAGCTAGATTAAGCGAGTCTGCTCGTCCGCTTTGTGGAATACGCGTAAGTTTATCACACCGATTCGTAAGAAGATCTGATAATCCCTGTTTTTCATTCCCCATTAAAAGGATAATAGGGCCATTTTTGAAGTCAAGTGTGCGATAATCCAGAGAACCTTTGAGGTGTGTTCCAACAATCATACCTTTAAAGTGAGAAGACCAGTTTAAAAAGCCGTTTTCATCAAAACGATAAAGTGGTACAGAGAAAATAGATCCCATGGTTGCGCGGACTGTTTCAGGCGAGAAAGGGTCTGTTGTCTCGCCAATTAAAATAACACCTTTAGCACCTACAGCATCAGCGGTTCGAATAATGGTACCAAGGTTTCCAGGATCACGTACACGATCAAGCGCGATGTAAACATCTTTAATCTGCCCTTTTATCATTTCAAAAGAGTGCCATTTTTGCTTGAAAATACCAATAACTGTTTGTGGATTATCGCGTCGGGTAAGTGATTCCATAACCTTTTGTGAGGCTTTAATAACAAAACCACCGTTGGCTACAGCACGTGCGGCAGTATTTTCGATAGTAGCATTACCGATTTCACTTTTAGAAAAAATAAGCGTCTGTATTGTCCAGCCAAGATTGAGAGCATCGATGACCAATTTCAATCCTTCTGCCATGAAAAGACCTTCTCTATTACGGTTTTTCTTTTGGCTAAGTGCTTTAAGATTTTTTATGATGGGGTTGCTAAGAGAGGTAATTTCTTTCACTCTACCAGTTTTGGGTCTACACATATTCAAGCAATCCAACGGCTAAAAAGAGAAGTAGAAAGAGCACGTCCTGCAACTTCTTCACGCAAAATGAGTTCTCCTGATTCGACCGTACCACCAAGATTTACAAATGCATCACGCATTAAAGCATGAAGTGCAAAGAAGGAAGCACGAATAGAATAAGCTGTAAGGACAACAGAGAGCGGTTTATCAGAGAGAAGTTTACGACAATTTGTGATCATGGCGGGTAAATGATCAAACAGTTGCCAAATTTCACCATGGGGTCCACGCCCATAAGCAGGGGGATCAAGAAGAATCATATCATAGCTTTTTTTACGACGCAGTTCACGCTCGACAAATTTCATAGCATCATCGCAAATCCAGCGAATAGAATGATCTGGTAATCCTGCTCTTTCTTGATTAGCTTTTGCCCACGCAATGGCTTTTTTAGAAGCATCAACATGGGTAACATTCGCACCCGCTCGTGCTCCAATCAAAGAGGCAATACCTGTATAGCCAAAAAGATTCAACAATTTTATAGGGCGTTCGGCTTTAACAATTTGTTCTTCCATAGAGCGCCAATGGGCATCTTGTTCAGGAAAAACCCCCACATGACGAAAGGAAGTAAAACGGCCTAGAAAAGACAATCCATTCCAAGCAAGAACCCATGTTTCATCAAGTGGCTTTTTAGGAAAATGCCAACGCCCAACCCCTTCTTCATCAAGGTTTCCTGTGAAAATAGCATCAACATCAGCCCATTGTTTTTGTGGTAAAGCGGGTTTCCATAGTGCTTGACCTTCTGGTCGAATAATGCGGTAAGCTCCATAACGTTCTAATTTTTGTCCATGACCAGAATCAATGAGAGCATAGTTTTCGCTTATACCCGTTTCTAAAATAAGGGGTAGCTTTTCCTGCGGATATCTATTGTTATGGGAGAATTGAAAGCATTGTGCAGGCATGTTTTGTATCACGGTATATGAGGTATAAAAATATATTATAAAGCTCTTAAATGTTTCGTAAAAGTGCAAAAAAGCTAAAGTCAATTAAAACAATGTATAAAAAAAGAAAAAGAGCACTTTTAACTCTGTACTGAATATAGAATACAGAGAGAAAAGATTTCATTTAAATACCATTACACCAAATTTGTGATAGATGTTTTCAATTTTTCAATCTCGGCTTTACTTTTTTTGAGAGCTTTTTTGTATTTGTGATAGGAAAACCAACTGATCAGATTTCCTAATAAAATACCAAAACCAAAGAAGATAAAGAGCCATATAAAGAGGGGAGCATGATAAGTAAAACTTTCAGGATTTGCTCGAAAAGGATCAAGGGTTAACGGAACCATTTGACGATTAGCCACGATAAAAACAATCAAAACCGCTGCGAGAATCACACCGATACTTGTTAGAAGAATACGTTTAATTATCATAAGTTTCTCACTGATTAAGACGGTCGCGTAAATCCTTGCCAGTTTTAAAAAAAGGAATCCACTTTTCTTCAACAGAAACGGCTTCACCTGTTCGTGGGTTACGTCCATTACGGGCTGAACGGCTTTTTACAGAAAAAGCTCCAAATCCACGAAGTTCAACGCGATTGCCATTTGCAAGTGCTGTTGCAATTTCCTCAAAAATAGCGTTTACAATATTCTCCACATCCCGTTGAAAAAGATGCGGGTTATGACGAGCGATAATTTGTACAAGCTCTGATTTTACCACAATAGCCTCACTTTCACACAAAAACATTTTGTAATTGTGCACTCCATGCATATTACAATATATAAACGGATAAAAGCAAAATAAAATCAAGAAAAAACAAATTGCAAGAAACAAAATTTGAAAATACCTTCTATAAAGGGTATACAGATTAAAAATGCGGAGGATTTAAGAGATCAGGAGAGTATGTCCGTACACAATCATTATAAAGCCTTTTCAACGCAATCATCTTTTGGAGATGTTTTAAAAAAAGCATCCCGTCATTCGCGTCGCATTAGCATATTAAAAATTTTTTTACCTCTCTTAGCGTTGATTTCAGCGCTGGTTTTTTGCTGGTTTACGTTTTTCTTGGTTCCCGTTACTTCTGATTCTATGCCTTTGAATAATGGAGAAAGTGGCGTGATGAATTTGACGATGCTCAATCCAAAATTAGAAGGGTATACGCGTGCTCATGAACCTTATTGGCTTAAAGCAGAAAAGGCATTTCAAGATCATACCCACGCTGGAATGATTGGGTTGCAAAACATTACAGCTAGAGCATTTATGGGCCAACAAAGACAGGTTTTTCTCGTCGCACAAGGGGGGGTTTACGATAACATTAATGGTTTTTTACAGTTGGATAAGCCATTCACGATTACGACGAATGATGGGATGATGGTACAATTTATGTCAGCTAGTATTAACTTATCCGAGGGACAGTTAAAAACAGATCAACGTGTTAATATTCAGCAAGCCGGTTTGAATCTTGCCGCAAACGCCTTACAAATTCGAGAAAAAGGAAAAAACATATATTTCCATGGTGGTGTGCATTTAGTGCTTCAAAAGCAATAACGCAATATCAATACAAATCTTTAAAGGATATTTATAAAGAGAAGTATGTGTATATACAAACAGAAGAATTGAAATAATGAAATCGTACAAAAGATGGATAGGTGTGATGTTAGCTTTTAGCATGGGAATGTTAGGAGAAGGAGCAGTTTTAGGATATGCTGAAGTGGCTCATTTTGGAATAAGTCTATCAAGCGATAAAGAACCGGTAGAACTTCATGCAGATTCTTTGGAAATACGTGATAAAGAAGGGATAGCGCTTTTTAAGGGTGATGTTTCAGTGGTACAAGGTAAACGTCTTTTAAAAACGGCAGAATTAGTTGTTTACTACGATAAAGCATATAAAGAAATTGATAAAAACAAGGAAGATACAAAGGCATCATCTGTTTCTTTATTTGGTTCGTCGAGTATACAAAAAATGGAAGCTTTAGGAAAAGTTTATATAAAAATTGCTACGCAAGTTGCTACGGGTGATAAAGGCGTTTTTGATGGAAAGTCAAAAATGATGAGTTTGACAGGGAATCATGTTGTGTTAACTGATGGTGACAATGTGGCAACGGGGTGCAAACTAACGGCAAATATGGAAAGCGGAAAGGCTTTTTTAGAAGGTTGTGAGACGCCTAAGAAAAAAGGTCGTGTTTCTATTATTTTAAAACAAAATCAAAAGAATGGCCATTAAGATTTCATGTTTGGAATCAAAAGAAAAAAACAGACCGATAGGTATAATCTTGAAAGTGAAGCTTCAAAAAATCCCTTAAAAGGGACCTTGATTGCCAGTAATTTGATTAAAGTTTATCGAGGAAGACGAACTGTTAATGGTGTTTCTTTTGGCATTCGTACGGGAGAAGCCGTTGGCATTTTAGGGCCCAATGGGGCAGGTAAAACAACTTGTTTTTATATGGTGACAGGGCTTATAAAATCTGATGGAGGATCCATTAAAATTGATGGATTTGATATTACGCATCTTCCGATGTATCGACGTGCGCGTTTAGGTATTGGATATCTTCCACAGGAAGCGTCTATTTTTCGTGGTCTTTCAGTAGAAAATAACATTAAAGCTGTTTTAGAGGTCGTTGAAAAAGATCGCCTTAAACAACGTGAAGAGTTAGATAGCCTTTTACATGAATTTAAAATTGATCATTTACGTAAAATGTCTGCACTTTCGTTATCTGGAGGTGAACGTCGGCGACTTGAAATTGCGCGCGCTTTAGCTTCTCGTCCCCATTTTATGTTACTTGATGAACCATTTGCAGGAATTGATCCTATCGCTATTTTCGATATTCAACAACTTATTCGTCATTTAACGAGGCGTGGCATTGGTGTTTTAATAACGGATCATAATGTGCGTGAGACATTAGGGCTTGTCGATCGCGCTTATATTATTCATACAGGGCGGGTGTTAGTTCACGGTTGTCCTAACGATATTATCAACAACGTTGATGTACGCAGAATTTATTTGGGAAATCAGTTTTCTCTTTGATTTTACAGCTTTCACGAGTTTCCATTTAAGTTTAACCAAACATTATTACTGAAAATTTCCTTATTTATGCCAAAACTTCTTTTATGACTATAACCTTAATGTTGTTATTGAGTGGTGAAAAAGGCTTCATCATTAGAGGTTAGTTTGTTGTTTTATAAGTTTAGCTTACTCATAATTGTATCATAGAAAAGATATCACTAGATTAACGTGATAATGAGTGATAAACGAAGCTCTCAATAAATGCGTGTGTTATTGAAAGGTAAGAGATATTTATCATATTTTTCTCTGTCGAATCAAAAAATATATCGATGATGCTGTTTTAGGTATTTTGATGGGAGCACCGGTTTATATATTGCGGTTATTCAATAGGAGTTGTCGTATTTTATTGGTTTATATCGCCTATTTGAAAATAGGAGCTTGGCTACAGATATCAGGCTAAATCTATAAATCTTTTAAAATAATCATTAAATTTCTAAAAATCTTTATATTCTTGTTATAAGTCGATGTTCAAGCTATACAGTAATTTTCAAAGTAAAGGTCCATTTTGCTCAGTATGCTTTTCATCTTAATTTAAGGGCTCATTGTTTAAAGAAAGAAAAACTCTGATGGCGGATTATACATCAACTCTTATGACAAGTTTAATAAGTTTATGAATAATGGCCTTTCCTAGAGTCGTAAGGAAATTAACTTTATGAACAACTTCATTTGTTTGGTTTCTCATGCCGTTAATGATGATCCGAATACTATTTATTATTGTTTTAGAAGTGATATGAGATGTATTGAGCCATCACCCATTATAAATTGAAAAGTAAAAACACATGCGATGTTGCGAAAAGTGAAAGAACATTAAGTATCTATAGCGTTTATAGGTTTATTGATGAGCATTTTAGCGTGTAAGAGGAAAATTAAAGTATGAATTTGAGTGAGTTAATAGCACCGGAAGCGATCATTCCGGCTCTTAAGGCTAATTCGAAAAAACAGGTTCTGCAAATTTTAGCCGAAAAAGCTTCCAAGCTAACAGGTCTTAGTGAGCATGTGATTTTTGATGTTGTTTTACAACGCGAGAAGCTTGGTTCAACGGGTTTGGGTGGAGGTATTGCGATTCCTCATGGAAAATTACCTGATATTAATCGGATCATTGGTATATTTGCACGTCTTGAAAGTCCTGTTGATTTTGAAGCTCTTGACGACGAACCTATAGATCTCGTTTTTCTCCTTTTAGCACCTGAAAATGCTGGTGCAGATCACTTAAAAGCTTTATCACAGATCGCACGTGTTTTGCGTCACACTGATGTTGTACAAAAGTTGCGCAGTACGCATAATGCCAATGCGCTTTATGCTTTATTGATTCAAACTTCAGAATCAAATGCAGCTTAAAAGTTATTATGAGCGTATAAATTGCGAGGTATGCACTACAGAGCGTAGGAAATAATATAATTTGCATCTTAAGACTAATAATAAAAGGTTATGTCATGAGATTTAAGAAAATTACTTCTAATTGAACCTTCTTTTTAAAGAGCAACCAACAAAAACGAAGGGCTTTTCCTTTCTTGTTCTCGTATATTAAAGCATCTAATTATTATGTTCGTGGATTCTTTTATCCTGTTATACTGTAAAAACACTATCATTTGAGATATGGTGAGATAAATTCTGTAAGTCTTCTTAATATATTAAGTGCTTTTAGAGTGCGTGGTAAATATTTTTAAACAGGACTTGTCTGTAGAGCCTTTAGTTAAGTGAATCACATGAGTGGGAAGAAAAGAGGAGATCGCTCGACAAGAATCCAAACTTTTTCAGTCCAGATTGGATTAAGAATCTTCGTCCTTTGAAAGCGGGAAAGAAATCAACAGAAAAGTTTATTTGTGCATTGAATTTTTTTGTAAGTTGAGTTTGAGTGTTTAGGGATAATATTTTAATGCTCAAGAAAAAATAAGAGATATATTGTATCTTCAGTATAGCAAGATATTGATTTTAAATATAATTCACTATTTCGCATGTTGGATGAGAGATCCGAATATTGTAAAATTCTCTCATTCCAAACTTGTTTATGTTGAATCAATCAAAACCATTTCCTTGCACGTTGTAAACGGAATTAGCGTGTGGATAAAAACTGTACAAGAAAGGGGTAAAAATGCTTCCTATGAATCGTCTAAAGTATCGAGAGTTGTGCAAAACATTGGGAGCTGGAAAATAGTGTTATGGTGCCAGCTTTCTTCTTCACAAGTGGAGAGATCAACTATTTTATAGATATGATTTAGATGTCTGCTGTTGTATAGAGCTCATGCTAAAGAACAATTTTGTACGGTAAGAATGAAAATTATACCTTTAGGTTGGGTGAAAGAGTTTTTATGCATAGGAAGATTTATTTAAGTGTCTTTAATTGATTAAAATATTGTTTAAAAAACGGTAATGTTAGAACTGCTATAGAAAAAAGTTTTATATTTCTTTTTATAAATTACTTAGAAATAAGATAAGGAGACTTTCCCAAAGAATTCTTAAGAAGTTTTTTATAACAGAAAGAAAAATATCGTCTAATACATTAAAATAATACGATTAAGCTATTATAAGCTACTAAAATCATTTTAGAAATTAATAATTGGAGATGAAGTATATAGGGAAATAAGATCAAAAGAAACAAAATTGTATGTGATTATTGAGATAGAATCTAAATTCTTTATGTTTTATTATTAATATCTTGATAATATTTTATTATTTTTACAAGGTCTTTTGAAGATTGAGAAAAAGTGTTATCGGGACGATATTGAATACGAAATATGAATGCACTATAATGAGTAAAAGATGGAGTATTCTGCGAACATAAATGTATTGAATGCATAAAGTCGAGAAGTGATATTCGTAAGGCGATTAAGCTTTTTTGCGGGGAGTCCGGGGTGTATTTTCAAAATTTTGCATCAGATTGCTTGTGATATAAAGAGTATGGTTTATTTCTTAACAGAGTGATGGTATATTTTCATCTCGTTTTGAAGTTCTATAGCTTAAAGAAATCGTTTTTTATACAAAAACGAAATAAGTAGCGTAAAATGAAGATATTATTTTTTAATGTGGTTATTGAATAAGAAGTTTATGTTTTGGTAACGATTAAAAGGTCACAATGAAACGTAGAAATCTATTTTGATTAGTGTGAAAATATTTCGCTTATTGAAGGAATTAGGACAATAACACATGAATATCGAGGAGTTTTTGTTGAATTTTTCCAATGAAGAAAATCTTGTTAGAGACTAAAGAAGTGAGCTAAATGAAGATGTTTGAAAAGACTGTTATTGCTGCATCTGTAATGGTTCTTGTTACAGCGGGAGTGGCATATGCACAAACGCCAAGCCGTTTAAATCAATTTGAAGCGTGGGGAGCCTATTCTTATAAATCGCCCAAAAATACGATTTGCTATGTGTTATCGGTACCTTTGAAGGCTCTTCCAACGACAGTTAATCATGGTGATAACTTTTTCTTGGTTACCAAGCGTTCTCATTCACCTATTTCGTTTGAACCGCAGTTTATGGCTGGTTATACCCTTCAAGAAGGGTCGAGAGTGACAGTGACCATTGGAGGTAAGGACTTTGATTTTTTCACGAAAGATTCCTCAGCTTGGCTGGCGTCATCAGAGCTAGAAAAGCAGCTTGTTTCTGCTATGCGTGCTGGAAGCAATATGACAGTGCAAGCGATATCAAAACGAGGAACGCATACCACTTATACTTATTCCTTAAAAGGGGTCACTGCTGCATTAAATGCAGCTCAAAAGTGCCATTAAGGTTTCGATAACTCTAAAATAGTGATGTGAATTGGAAAGCAATGGCCATTTCTTATGACCTTAGACCAGTTGGTTCATGTTTTGCACGAAAAACAGATAATGTGGTCGTGAAGGAGAGTTCTAAGCTCTCTTTAATTGGTTTGTCGCAAGATGAAATGATGCAAGCTTTAAAGACAGTTGGTGTACCAGAGCATCAAACGCGTATGCGTGTGCGTCAGCTTTGGCATTGGCTTTATGTGCGTGGTGTTTCAAATTTTGATGAGATGCTGAATATTTCTAAAGCAATGCAAGAAACACTTAAGTGTCATTTCTCCATTGCGCGCCCAGAAATTGTTGGAGAACAAATATCAAAAGATGGTACGCGTAAATGGCTCTTACGTTTTCCTGCACGTGGAGCTGGAAGGCCTGTTGAAATTGAAACGGTTTATATCCCTGAAGAAGGACGTGGTACTTTATGTCTTTCATCGCAAGTAGGGTGTACGTTAACCTGCTCTTTTTGCCATACGGGAACGCAGACGCTTGTTCGTAATCTGACCGCAGAAGAAATTTTGGCACAATTATTGGTTGCACGTGATTGTTTGGGTGATTTTCCTGATAAGAATACCCCTGATGGAGCAATTGTTCCCATTGAAGGACGAAAAATTACCAATATTGTTATGATGGGAATGGGAGAACCTCTTTATAATTTTGAAGCTGTTAAAAAAGCTTTATTGATTGCCTCTGATGGCGATGGACTTTCTTTATCAAAACGTCGAATTACGCTTTCAACTAGTGGAGTTGTTCCTGGAATTATCCGAACTGGAGAAGAAATTGGTGTTATGTTAGCAATTTCACTCCACGCAGTACACGATACACTAAGGGATATGCTTGTTCCCATTAATAAAAAATATCCGCTTGCTTTACTAATGGAGGCTTGCCGTAATTATCCTGGTCTTTCCAATGCAAAACGAATCACATTTGAATATGTTATGCTGAAAGATATCAATGATAGTTTAGATGATGCTAAGCGATTGATTCAGTTATTGAAAGGGATTCCTGCTAAGATTAATTTAATCCCTTTTAATCCGTGGCCAGGGAGTAATTATCAATGTTCTGATTGGGAGCAAATCGAGCGTTTTGCTGATGTCGTTAATCAAGCGGGCTATGCTTCTCCTATTCGGATACCGCGTGGACGCGATATTTTAGCTGCATGTGGACAGCTTAAATCAGCTTCAGAGCGCTTACGTAAATCTGAACGTTTACGACTTGAAAATGCCATTGGTCATTAGGTAACGCAATTTTCAGCGATATCGAGGCCTATACTTTTTTGTTTGTAATTTAATATCCAAACTTCATGCGATGGCATATGTGAGACAGAGATTAAGATGGATAAGTGCTAGACGAACAGTTTCAGCGTTTATATGCTAAATGGGGTAAGAGATTGTCTATAGTCTGTTTACATAATCTCTGAAATAAGAAGGAAACCTAATTTAGAGGGAATATGAGGTCTTAAGGATTATAACTAATTTCTACCTTATTATCATACTCGTTAATTCGGTTTTATGTCTTTTAAAAGCATCTACGGTAATATCTTTTAAAAAGTGGAGATTGTGCACTGCCTCATGCTTTTGTTTATTATTTTCTTAAATAAGATCACGCATCACAAGCAAAACAGAGGATCTAAAATATAAATACCATTGAGTTATCCATTGATATGTTTTTTAAGTATCTCTTAGTACACTCTTCATATCACGATAATGCTTGTGAGGAGTATAACAAAAAGCTTCTGTAAATGTATTGTACTCCTACACCTTTATGTTTAATAAAGGTGTAAATTGGTACCACCATTCTATTTTTCAGCTCCCAATGTTGTAACAGCTTTTAGTACTTGAGATGGTTTATAAGAGGTGTTTTTATTCTTTTCTTAGATAGTTTTTATCCATACGAAAACTCCAGCTTCTCTTGTGATGTACAAAGGAAAGGTATTGTTTTATCCAAAACAAACAGGTTTGAAATGAAAAAATCTTATAATATTTGTTTTTTTTATTTAAATTAAAAGCGATACATTACACGTATAAATCAATGTTTTGTAACCACAAGGAGATGGAGGGCAAAGCTGGTAAAAGTACCAGCAATAAGCCAGTCGAGAAAGCGAATATAAAGAGGGTTCTTTTTGAGAGTTTTGGTAAGTTTATGCGCTGTAAAAACGATTGCAATTGTAATGGGGAAAGAAATAGGAATATAAGAGAGTCCTAAAAAGAGCAATTTTTGTGTTGCCATAGGATCATTCGCATTGATAAATTGTGGTAAGAATGTCGCGTTAAAGAGTATAACTTTAGGATTGAGAAGATTAATTCCAATACCAGCAAGATAGTTACGTTTAGCGCTTTGAGATTTAGAAGATGTCTGTTCAAAGGAAAAAGTGGGGTTTCTCCGTAAAGCTTGAAAGGAAAACCATAAAAGATAAAAGGCGCCAACAATTTTCAGAAGAACAAAAGTATGTGGTGCAGCAAAAATAAGCGCTGATAAGCCAAGTGCTACAGCGGTAACCTGAATGGCAAACCCTGTTGCACTACCCAAGGCGCACATAATTCCAGCTTTTTTGCTTTGTGTAATGGTTCGTCCTACAGAAAGCATCATATCTGGTCCTGGAATAAGTGCTAAAATCAACGATGCTAAAGCAAATTGTACAACAATAGACCACTCCGGTAGAAATGACACGTAAATCTCCTTTTATTTTTAAGCAGTGTTCACTATTTATACTTTGAGGCACCTTTATTTACGCTTTTTGCGTCTTTTTAATGTTGCTTAAAAAGAATTTATTTTTATATTTCTTGCATCGTTTTGATTTTTGGGTAGAAATAAAAAAGTAGCTCATATAGAACGTTAAAATGAAAAAGTGGCAAAATATTAGAAAAGTTGTTTTGGCTTATTCAGGTGGATTGGATACGTCAATTATTCTTAAATGGTTGCAAAGTGCGCTAGGTGTTGAAGTTGTAACTTTTACAGCAGATTTGGGGCAGGGGGAAGAGCTAGAACTTGCTCGTCGTAAAGCTGAAATGCTAGGTGTTAAAGAGATCTACATTGAAGATTTGCGCGAAGAATTTGTGCGTGATTTTGTGTTTCCGATGTTTCGAGCCAATACCGTTTATGAGGGGACTTATCTTTTAGGAACATCAATTGCACGTCCACTTATTTCAAAACGCCTTATTGAAATTGCTGAGGAAACAGGGGCAGATGCCATTGCTCATGGAGCAACAGGAAAAGGCAATGATCAGGTACGCTTTGAGCTTTCCGCTTATGCGCTTAATCCTGATATAAAGATTATTGCTCCATGGCGTGATTGGGATTTTAAGAGTCGGACAGATCTCTTTGAATTTGCTCGTATTCATCAAATTCCTGTAGAAAAGGATAAGCAAGGTGAAGCGCCTTTTTCAGTGGATGCAAATTTATTGCATTCTTCATCAGAAGGAAAGATTTTAGAAGATCCAGCACTTCCTGCTCCTGAATATGTCCATATGCGTACTCTTTCGCCGGAAGATGCTCCAGATCAAGCAACCAGAATTACTCTTGGCTTTAAAAAAGGCGATGCTGTTTCAATCAATGGAAAAAATTTATCACCTGCAACTTTACTTGCAGAGTTAAATCATTATGGGCGCGATAATGGTATTGGTCGGTTAGATTTGGTAGAAAATCGCTTTGTGGGTATGAAATCACGGGGTATTTATGAAACACCAGGTGGAACCATTCTTTTGACGGCTCACAGAGCTATAGAATCTTTAACGTTAGATCGTGGCGCAGCTCATTTAAAAGATGAATTGATGCCACGTTATGCAGAACTCATTTATTATGGATTTTGGTTTTCGCCGGAACGTAAGATGTTGCAGGCAGCTATTGATTTATCTCAAGAACATGTTGAAGGTGAAGTCACGTTAAAGCTTTATAAGGGGAATGTAATTATTGAAGGGCGCCAAAGTAAAAAATCACTTTATTCCAGTGAGTTAGTAACTTTCGAGGATGATCAAGGTGTTTATGATCAAAGAGATGCAACTGGTTTTATTAAATTAAATGCTCTACGTTTGCGTACATTAGCAATGCGTCATCAAGGTGATAAAGAAAAGAAATAGAAAATTACGGTGACAAGTGTAATATGGATTAGTGCTTTTGTATGAAATGCCTAGTTTAAGCATTTTTCTGTTGGTTTTTACCGTTCTTTCGTTCAATACTAGAAGCTTATCTTCTGCGCTAATAAATATAATAAGCAAAACCCATGATAATAATAGCAATGAAGGCTTCGATAATCAAAACAGGTCAATTTTGCTTTATAATATTGAATGTTTTTGATTTTTATCAGAACAAAATATATTTATAACGAGGGCGGTTTTTGTATAGTGACTTAAGAGTATAAAGAAATTTTCATCTTTTTGCTTGCTATTATTGACGAATAAATTCAAGAACCATACACCCTATTTTGAAAGAGTGTAATTTTTAGGATAAATAATGATGCGTGATCAGTGTGATACCCTCAACCTTACGCCTGAATTAAAAGATGCAGCTTCTCAATCGAGAACTTGGCCATTTGAAGAAGCACGTAAGATTATCAAACGGTATGAAAAAACGGGTTATCCAGACAGTGTGATATTTGAAACAGGTTATGGCCCTTCTGGTTTACCGCATATTGGAACTTTTGGGGAAGTTGCACGTACAACCATGGTGCGTCATGCATTTCATATTCTCACGGAGAATAAAGTAAAAACAAAATTACTTTGTTTTTCTGATGATATGGATGGTTTGCGCAAGGTTCCTGAGAATGTGCCTGATCGCGAGAGGATGGAACATTATCTTGGTCAACCGTTGAGCCGTGTACCCGACCCTTTTGGAGATGATTATCCTTCTTTTGGAGCGGCAAATAATGCGCGGTTACGGGCTTTCCTTGATCGTTTTGGTTTTGATTATGAATTTGCAAGTGCTACGGATTATTACAATTCCGGTCGTTTTGATGAAACACTTTTGAAAATCCTTGCCTGTTATGACAAGGTTATGGCAATTATTTTACCAACATTAGGTGAAGAACGGCAAGCGACCTATTCACTCTTTCTACCGATTTCTCCCTTTTCTGGAAAAGTATTACAGGTACCGATGATTGCGCGTAATGTTGAAAAAGGGACTGTCACTTATATTGAACCTGAAACAGGAGAAACCATAGAAACAGAGGTTACGGGGGGCAAAGTTAAGTGTCAGTGGAAGGTAGATTGGGCAATGCGTTGGACAGCACTTAGCATTGATTATGAAATGGCCGGAAAAGACCTTATCGATTCCACAAATCTTTCTTCTAAAATTTGTAAAGTATTAGGTGGAACCCCCCCAGAAGGATTCAACTATGAGCTCTTTTTAGATGAGAAAGGGCAGAAAATTTCCAAATCCAAGGGAAATGGCTTAACCATTGATGAATGGCTTACTTATGCCCCAACAGAGAGTTTAGGGCTTTATATGTTTTCAAAACCTAAAACAGCAAAAAGGCTTTATTTTGATGTTATTCCTAAAGCTGTAGATGAATATTATGCTCATCTTTCTGCTTATGGTCGTCAAAAATGGCAAGAACGGCTCAGTAATCCTGTATGGCATATTCATAATGGTTGTCCACCGCAGGTTGATTTGCCTGTATCCTTTGCGATGCTTTTAAATTTGGTAAGTGCTTCAAATGCAGAGAATGCAGAAGTTCTTTGGGGTTTTATTTCTCGTTACGCTAAAGAAGCAAATGCACAAACTTATCCAGAACTTGATCAATTGGTGAAGTTTGCCATTAAATATTTTGATGTTTTTGTTAAACCAAACAAGAAATTTCGTATACCAGATGATAGCGAACGAGCAACATTAGCACAAATTGATGAAAAATTAGCTCATTTACCTGAAACTGTTGATGGCAACATATTACAAAATATGCTTCTTGATGTTGCAAGGTTAACGGAACGCTATCAAGATCATAGCAAAAAAAGCCCTGAAGGTGGGCCTGGTGTTTCTAATGTTTTTTTTCAAATGTTGTATGAAGTCCTTCTTGGACAAGAGCGAGGTCCACGATGGGGATCATTTATAGCGCTTTATGGGATTAATGAAATGCGTGCACTGATTGCTGAAACACTTGCACGTCCTGTGGAGGAATAATGGAACGAAGAGTGCAGGAAGTAAAGCGACGCCGTACATTTGCAATTATTGCTCACCCAGATGCGGGGAAAACAACATTAACAGAAAAGCTTTTATTGTTTGGTGGTGCTATTCAACTTGCAGGAGAAGTAAAAGCCAAAAAAGATCGTATTCAAACCCGTTCTGATTGGATGAATATTGAGCGTGATCGTGGTATTTCCGTTGTGACTTCGGTGATGACGTTTGAATATGAAAATCATATTTTTAATCTCCTAGATACTCCAGGACATGAGGACTTTGCGGATGATACGTATCGCACTCTCACAGCTGTTGATAGTGCTATCATGGTATTGGATGGGGCACGCGGAATTGAGCCAAGAACACTGAAATTGTTTGAAGTATGTCGGATGCGGGATATTCCTATTGTTACTTTTATCAATAAAATGGATCGTGAGGCACGTGATCCTATAGAGCTTTTAGATGAAATTGAAGAAAAGCTTGCTCTTGATACCGCCCCCATAACATGGCCCATTGGGTCGGGTAAAGATTTTGTCGGGACCTATGACCTTCATCATAACCGTTTTCGCCAAAAAGATGATGAGATAACACAGCGGATCGTTTCAAATCCCAGTGAGGTTGTCCATTTACTTCCCCAATATCAACGTTCCACTTTTCTTGAAGGAGTAGAACTCGCTCAAAGTGTTTGCAAGAATTTTGATCTTCAAGCTTTCCGTGAAGGTCATATGACACCGGTTTATTTTGGTTCAGCTTTGCGAAATTTTGGTGTTCGTGATTTGATCAATGCGCTTATAGATTTTGGTCAAAGTCCTCGTGATCAAAGTGCAGATCAGCGCAATGTCATAGCAACTGAACCTAAAATGACGGGATTTGTTTTTAAAATTCAAGCGAATATGGACCCTAATCATCGTGATCGTATTGCATTTTTTCGGGTATGTTCTGGAACACTTGAACGTGGTATGAAAACAAAGTTGGTTCGAACAGGAAAACCGATGACACTTTCGGCTCCACAATTTTTCTTTGCGCGTTCGCGCCAAATTGCTGATCAAGCCTATGCTGGTGATATCGTAGGGATCCCTAATCATGGAACATTGCGTATCGGCGATACTTTGACTGAAGGAGAAGATATCCTCTTTAAGGGAGTACCAAATTTTGCACCAGAGATTTTGCGTCGTGTTTGTTTAGGCGATCCAATGAAAGCAAAAAAGCTCAAAGAAGCTTTGCAACAAATGGCTGAAGAAGGGGTTGTACAATTGTTTATTCCTGATGATGGGTCGCCTTCTCTCATTGGTGTTATTGGTGCTTTGCAAATTGATGTCTTAAAAGAACGATTAAAAATAGAATATTCTTTGCCAGTGAATTTTGAGTCTGCGCGCTTTAATTTATGCCGTTGGATTTCAGCGCAGAGCAAAGATGAGTTGCAAAAGTTTCTCAGCAATCACCGCTCTGCTATTGCGTATGATTTAGAAGGTGATCCAGTTTTTTTAGCGGAGAACCATTTTTCATTAAATTATGAAGCAGAAAGAGCTCCTAAAATAAAATTTTCTGCTTTTAAAGATTATCAAGTACGCTCTTAAAATAAAGAAGAATTTTTTATGTAACAATTTGGTTGATAATGATTTTTCATATTGAGTTGGGGATCTGAATATTGTTATTTTTTCTGAAAACAAAAGGAGTATGTAAAGAACACTTTCAGATTGCACTGTATAAAGAATACGGTAAATTTATTTTATAATATTCAATAAGTTATAATATATTTGTAATTGTAACGTCTTTTAAAATTTTGATATATTTTTTCACAATAGCTTAAGACAAGGTCATATATTTCAGTATTTTGAATGTCAGCTAAAAATCTCCTGTATAAATAGAGCTTTTCAGTTTTTTCTTGTATGAAAATTGTATACAGTCAAAATAAAGCAAATAATCAATAAGATGAAATTTGTTATTCCCAATATGAGATCATATGACTTATAAACCACGTGTCTTTTCTATATCTTCTGGAATGGCTTTTTTGCCTCACTTTGTTGAGGCACTGCTCTCCGGTACCCTTATTGATAATTTCGCTCCCAATGGAGACATTCAAACTGCCCTTGCCGATAGCCTTATTTATGTTCCGACACGTCGTGCTGCTCGCGCTTTACGTTTAGCCTTTGTTGAAAGAAGCGATACACAATCAACTTTCTTACCAACCATTCGTGCTCTAGGAGATGTCGATGAAGACAGTTTCCTTTTTGTTGAAAATCATACCAGCACTCTGAATCCACCCATTGGAAAAAGTGAACGCTTACTGCTTTTAGCGCGCCTTATTCGCCCATGGCGTGAAAATTTACCTGCGCATCTGCGTGCCATGTTTGGTACAGAAGATGTACTTATTCCGGCTCATAGTGCTGATGCAATTTGGCTTGCTCAGGATTTAGCGCATTTGATGGACGAAATTGAAACAGAAGGAGCAGATTGGTCGAAACTTAAAGATATTGCACCTGATATGGTCGCTGAATGGTGGCAAATAACGCTCGACTTTCTGACTATTGTTACGCAAAATTGGCCACAAATCTTGACCGAAAGGCAACGAAGCAATCCCGCGGAATGGCGTAATCAAGCACTCACAATGCATGCAGAGACTTTGCGATGCACGCAGCCTGATAAACCTATCATTGCTGCTGGTGTGTCAGGTTCTATGCCCGCAGTTTCTCATCTTTTAAAGGTTATAGCTTCTCTGCCCAAAGGGGCTGTTGTTCTTCCTGGCCTTGATCTTCATATGGATGAAGAACAATGGAATGCACTAAGCACAAGCAATAAAGAAAAAACAGCTTGTGATTGTTTTGATCCTGCAGAAAATGTTTTTAGCCATCCTCAATATCATTTAAAAAAACTTCTAACTCTCATGGAGTGTCAACGTCATCATGTTTGCGAAATTGGCCAACAAAGTATAACAAAGAAAAAACGAATGGCTCTTTTATCAGAAGCACTCCGACCTGCTTCTACAACAGATAAATGGATACAAATTATCCGTGATGATTATGAAAATCTTTGTGCAGATTGGTCATTTATTGAAGCTATAAATGAACGTGAAGAAGCTCTCGCTATAGCTGTTACCTTACGCAAAGCTATTGAAGAACCTCAAAAAACTGCAGCCCTTATTACAAATGACCGTAATTTAGCACGCCGTGTTGCTGTGGAATTACAGCGATTTGGAATTGAAGCAAATGATTCAGGCGGAATACCACTTGCACAAACATTGCCTGTAACTCTCTTACGACTTATCTTAGAAAATGTATTGCAACCTGATGATCCCATTGCTTTTCTTTCTCTTCTTAAACATCCCCTTACAACACTCCAACAAAATCGTCATCGTTTACGGGAAATGGCAGAAAATTTTGAACTTTTTGTTCTTCGAGGGAATACAGGGCGTATTAATCTTTGCGAATGTGATCAATTTCTTGAAAAATGGATTGAAACATCTTTTCATAATAGTTCTGAAAATAACACCCTTGATCAGCAGAAATGTGAAGAAGCACGTCTCTTTTGTCATCTTTTAAAAAAAGCTGTTGAGCCTTTAACGTCTCTTATGAAACAAGAGAAAGAATGCACCATCAATGAGGCTGCAATAGCAACTGTTGAGGTTTTTGAAAATTTTGGTCGCAATGAGGATAATTCTCTTGCACATCTTTATCAACATGAAGCAGGACAAGCCTTATCAAATTTTTTGCGTGAATTGGTCAGTGATCAATCGGGATTAACATTTCATCTTTGTGAATGGCCCGCTATGTTTTCTGCCATAATAGCAACCCGTTCCGTCGCACCTTCGCCTGGAGGACATCCACGTTTATTCATCTGGGGTACTTTGGAATCGCGTTTGCAAACGGTTGATACAGTGGTCATTGGTGGTCTTAATGAAGGATCATGGCCGATATCAACCCGAAATGATGCTTTTTTATCGCGACCGATGAAAATGATGTTAACTCTGGAACCACCAGAACAGCGTATTGGTCTTTCCGCGCATGATTTTCAATGGGCGATGGGAATGGATAAAGTGGTGATGAGCCGAGCACTACGAGTTGATCATGTTCCTTCTCTCCCTTCACGCTGGCTACAACGCTTAGAAACTGTCGTAGGACAACAAGTTTGGAAACAAATCCGTGCACGAGGTGAAAAGATACGCCATTGGGCAAAGATGCTTGACAATACGGACATGTCTGCTTGTGCAACACGCCCTTGCCCTGTGCCACCCATTGCAGTGCGTCCACGTCATTTTTCCATCACCGAAATAACAACGTTACGCCATGACCCTTATGCCATTTATGCTAAAAAAATCTTAAGGCTCAAACCACTTAAAGCCCTTATTCATGACCTTGGTGCTTCTGAACGCGGAACACTTTATCACGCTATTCTTGCAGATTTTTGCACACAAATAAAAAATCTAAATGCTGCAAATGCATTAGATGTGTTGCTCGCTATTGGACGTAAAGAATTTGATAAGTTTAATTTGCCTGCTGATGTTGAAACAATCTGGTGGAATACATTTGAAAATCTTGCTCCCTTTATTTTGCAATGGGAACAAAGTCTAGAACCCCGAATACGACATTCGGAAGTGGAATCGCAAAAAATACCCATAGGTACAACAGGGGTAACTCTTTCAGGACGTGCTGATCGTATTGATATATTGCCAAACAAAACGGTTGAAATACTTGATTTTAAAACGAGTACACCCCCTTCATCAAAACAGGTTCGCGAATTATTATTTCCACAATTAGCATTGGAAACCGCTCTATTAATGAGAGGAGCTTTTACAGATTTTCAAAATCTGTCCCCCTCAAAACTATTTTATATTCCTCTTAATGGAAAAGGTAAGATTACTCCTCAATTAATTCTTTCAGAAAAAGCGGAAAAAGATCACCAAAATGTTATTAATCTTGGTGAAAGGGCGTGGGAACATCTTATCGCGTTAATGGAGTATTATCAAAATCCACAACAAGGCTATCTTTCACACGCAGTCCCTATGTTAAAACAATATGAAAGTGACTATGATCATCTGGCACGCTTATGGGAATGGTCAAATGGATTTCATAAAGGAGATCAATCATGACTCTTTTTTCTATTCCTGAAGCAGCCCTTGATGCACAAGCAACAGCAACACATCCAAAAACACATGTATGGGTTTCTGCAAATGCAGGATCTGGAAAAACCCATGTTCTAACCGAACGCGTTATTCGTTTGCTTTTAAACGGTACTTCTCCAGCACGTATTTTATGCCTTACTTACACGAGAGCCGCCGCCGCTGTTATGCAATCGCGGATTTTTCGCACACTCTCCAGCTGGAATGAACTCGATGATGCACAGCTTAAAGAAATCTTATCGAAGTTTGAAAACAAACCTATCAGTGCAACAAAAATAACCTATGCGCGCCAACTCTTTGCTCGTGCTTTAGAAACACCTGGTGGTTTGAAAATACAGACTATTCACGCATTTTGCGAATCTCTCTTGCATCAATTTATGCTAGAAGCCAATATTGCTGGACATTTTGAACTCATAGATGATATCAACCGCAAGAAATTACTACAAGAAGCCCGCTGCCAACTTTTAAAGCATCATGATATACAACCCGCTCTAAAACAGCTGCTTAAGGTTATCAGTGAACATACTTTTAACCAATTGCTGTATGAAGCAGCTGAAAAGCAACATAAACTGTCTGATTTTTTGTCTTCTCTTCTGTCTGAAAATGGAGAAGAGAAATTGCGGGCGCTGTTTAATTTAGCACCTGATGATACAAATCAGCAATTACTAGAAAAAATTCAACAGACTGCTCGTCTTCCTCTTTATGCTCTTAACCATTGTGAAACCCATGGGAATAAAAACACTAAGAGTATCATTGAAAAACTTCCCCAATTAGAAACTGCTTGTGATGAAGAAACTATCATTGATATTGTTTCAAATATTTATTTTACAACAGAAGGTAAACCTCGTAATTTTGCACTTATATCGTCTAAAAAATCAGATGAAATTTGGCCTTTTATTCAACAATTGATTAAAGATAAACAAAGCAAGCTTTCTGTTCTTTTAGAAAAATATCACTGTGCAAAAGTTGCCACCCTCAATATGGCTGCTTTTCAGCTTTGTGCCCTTTATCTCAAAATTTATGCAAATTTAAAAAAAGCCAATGGTTTTTTAAACTTTGATGATCTCATTGAGCGCACACTCCATTTGTTACAGCGCAAAGGTGCAAGCCAATGGGTGCACTATAAACTTGATAAGGGTCTTGATCATATTTTGCTTGATGAAGCACAAGATACGAACCCTGATCAATGGAAAATTATTCAACTTTTAGCGCAAGAATTTTTTACAGGTCATAGTCAACGTGACAATATACGTACTCTTTTCGCTGTTGGAGATGAAAAACAGTCTATTTATTCCTTTCAGGGCGCTGCACCAGAAAATTTTGCTGCAAATGGCAAAATTATTCAAAAAAAAGCACAACAAGCAAAGCAGAAATTTGAAAAAATACAATTGAATTACTCTTTTCGCTCCACAGCCGATGTTCTTAAAAGTGTGGATCTTGTCTTTGAAACACCAGAGAATTATAAAGGGCTTTCAGCAGAAAATACAAAAACCATACACGAAGCTATCCGTACTCACAGTCCAGGTGAAGTTATTTTATGGGATGCCATTTCTAAAGAAAAAGACGAATTTCCTGATGATTGGCATGTAACTGTTGATCATTTAGATATACCAGCAGTACGTTTGGCAGAAAAAGTTGCTGAAACGATTGCAGGCTGGTTACACAAAGGAGAAATGCTTCCAGCAAAAGGGCGGTTATTGCGTGCTAGTGATATTATGGTTTTGGTTCGTAAGCGTGATCAATTTGCCCTAGCGCTTTCTCGTGCCCTTAAACAACGCAATATACCCGTCGCTGGTGCAGACCGTTTACAGCTTATAAAACATATGAGTGTGCGTGATTTAATGGCACTCGGACGTTTTGTTTTGCAACCACAAGACGATTTGTCTCTTGCTTGTGTTTTAAAAAGTCCACTCTTTGCGCTTAGCGAAGAGGAACTTTATCAACTTGCCGCTCACCGTACAGGCTCCCTTTGGAAAAGCCTTTGTGAACAGGCATCGTCGCATATTCCTTTTAAAGATACTTTTGAAAGCTTGAGTCAATATCGTACTTTAGTGGATAAAATACCAGTCTTCGAATTCTATAGTCATATCTTAAATGATGATAAGGGACGACAAAAAATTTTAGCGCGCTTAGGCTCGGAAGCCAATGATGTGCTTGATGCTTTTATGGACTACACACTCGCGATTCAAAAAACGGGGTTACCAGGATTACAAGCTTTTTTGGAAACATTAAGTGTCAGTGAACCAGAAATTAAACGTGAGTTTGACCAAAATCATGAAGAAATTCGCATCATGACTGTTCACGCCGCAAAAGGACTGGAGGCTGCTGTTGTATTTTTAGTTGATCCCGGTAGTGCGATTTGGCATCCCCAGCATTCACCTCACTTGCTTGAAGTTCCCTTGAACAATGCATATTTGAGTGACCAACAAGCTTTTATCTGGCGCCCTAATGCAGAATTCGATACAATGCCTTCTAAACAAGCAATTTTGCGTTTAAAAGAGCGTGCTGAAGAGGAGTATAGGCGCCTTCTTTATGTAGGAATGACACGCGCTGAAGATCGCTTGTTTGTTTGCGGGTATAAAGGTCCGAAAACGCCATCTCATACATGGTTACAACTGGTAAAGAGAGCTCTCGAACCACATGCGGTAGCTATAAAAGGTCCTGCGGAAGATATTGCAGCTTGGCGTTATTGCATTACACCGCCTTCTTCTACTTCTATAAACCAAAAAATTTCTTCCGTTGAGTGCCAAACACTTCCACCTCTACCAGACTTTTTCTCCCATAAAGTACCAGCAGAACCAGTGTTACCAAAACCGTTAAAACCGTCAGTGGCGAGCCTTTCCATTGAAGCTGATACAGAGCTGTCCTTAAGTCCAAAACAGCTTACCACTTCACCTGTTTTAGGAGCCATGAACACAAACAGAGCTTTTTCCATTGAATATGGTAATCTCGTTCACCGATTGTTACAGTATTTACCCGATTGTCCCCCACAAAAACGTCGAGATTATGCTCGAAACTATCTCAATATCAAAGCCTCTCATTGGCATGAGAGCCAAAGAGAAGATGCTCTTTGCCATATTTGGAAAATATTAGATCATGTTTATCTCAAACCCCTTTTCTCTGAGCATTCACGTGCTGAGGTCTCCTTAATGGGTATTGTGAAAATTCGTGGAAAAGAACAAGCAATCTCTGGTCAAATTGACCGTCTCTACATCACGCAAAACAGCGTTATCTTTGCAGATTTTAAAACAGGAACCCCGCCAGAAAATGAAGCTGCTATTGCTTCTCATCATTGGTTGCAAATGGCTCTTTATCGAAAGTTATTGCAAGCTATTCATCCCGATAAAGATATACAGGCTCTGCTTATCTACAGTAAAGAAGCCAAAATTTTTAAACTTCCTCCAGAAAAACTTGAGGCATTTCTTAGTGAAGTTGCCTTATAAGTTACTCTTTTCCTTGCAAAGCATTTTTACATTTTATTTACTTTCATAAAATCGCTCAAACAAACACAACGCACAATCCCTAGTGTAAAAAAGTCCTTTAATAATTTATCTTTGCAATAACTTGATATGAATTGTTATTATACCAATCTATAAAAGGTGAATATAAAGGATAAATCAATGACGTGTATAAAAGTTGATAAGGACAATTTCGAAAGTGAAGTTCTAACTTCTTCCACCCCTGTTGTGGTTGATTTTTGGGCAGAATGGTGTGGCCCTTGCAAAGTGATTGCTCCAATGTTGGATGAAATTTCAATAGAAATGCAAAATCAAGTTAAAATTGCTAAGGTAAATATTGATGAAAATCCGGAACTGGCTACCCAATACGGAGTACGTTCTATCCCTACATTATTAATGTTTAAAAATGGAAATATTTCATCGAATATGGTTGGCGCTACCTCTAAAGGACGTCTTTCTGAATGGATAAAAGATGGGCTTAGTTAATTCCACGTATAATTACTATAAAGGAGAGAAATTTTGTCTCTCCTTTTGACTTTTTTAAAATATTCTTTTTTGCATTATGTTATAATGAAAAGACAATAAAAATCAAAATTTTAAATGAATTTAAGAATTCGTGCTTTTATGCATGATTCAATTGGCCATTTTTTATAAAAAATTGCTTTGTATGAAGAATATATGCAATTCTTTCCTTATAGGCGCGTTAAAAATATTGGGTGAATGATAATTTCATTAAAGGTATTTCTTCTTAGATAAGACTATTGAGATAGATAGTGTTTTCAACACATAAAGGGAGATTTTAAGCAAAAACTTTGCAAATTACTTTTCTGAAGCTCACAATTTTTAAGCAGAAAGAGACAAGCAATTCACTACAGGTTATATAATGCTCTTCTAAAGGGTTATCACTTCAATTTAAAATTCTCTTATACTATTCTCTAAAATCAAAATTGTAGGTATCAAATTCTCTAAAATAAATTGATGAATTTCTATAAATTAACGGCTGTCCTTTGCAATTTATGTCATTGTTATATAAAAGAGTCATCATTTCGTTTCATCTTCCATGGTTGGTGCCTCCATGAAGCCTTCTTTATGTTGTCTATCATCTCAGATTTCATAGGTAGTACTGAGGTATTATCAAATTAAAAAATGATGATGTTCATGTTTTTTTAAAATGTACGAATTGCGAAAGACTGTTGCAAACATTCAATGGAATGGGGGACTGCTCTCAATGTCACATGGCGCCCATGAACTTCATATTGTAAGGTAAGTGCGAAAGTGGCAAGCTCTAAAAGAGCTACACTTCTTTCTGGCCATTCAACAAGTAGAATATTGTTCTCGCGTGCTTCATAAAGCCCTAATTCATCAATTTCTTCTGCCATAGAAAGGCGATAAAGATCAGCATGAATAATTTCAAACTTTGGAAGTTGATAGCTTTGCACAAGAGTAAAAGTAGGGCTTGGAACATCCATAGTGTTATCGTTCGCAAGTGTTTGAATGATTGTACGTGCAATGGTTGATTTTCCAGTTCCAAGATCTCCTTGCAGCGTTACAAGATCTCCTGGCTTTAAAGAAAGAGCTAAATTTTGTGCAAAAAGCTTTGTTGCCTCTTCATTTTCAAGAAAAAAACTAAAATTCATTAAAAGTTCCATGAAATGGATGAAAAATTTTTGTTATCATAAAGGTTAAAATTAAAAAATCGTATCTCCTTTGGAGAGTGGGAAAAAACATTTAACTGTTGTTCCTTTTCCAGAACCGGTAAGAATTTCAACATGTCCACCGTGTAGTTCAACGAAACTTTTTACAAGGGAAAGGCCAAGACCCGCTCCCGCACGCCCACCATGGTGTGAATGGGAAGAAAAACGTTTAAAAATACGATCAAGAACGTCTTCTGGGATGTCAGAGCCCTGATTGTGAACGCTAAAGACAATGTTATCATCTTGTTCATCGACGCAAAATTCAATAGTACTCGCCTCCGTTGCAAAATTAATAGCATTACTCAGTACATTCACAAAAATTTGATGCAAGCGCTTTTCATCAGCAGAAATAGAATTTAAGGAAGGAGAAATTTGTTGTAAAAGCGTAATATGCCGTCCATTAAGGCGATCTTCTACACGTGCTACTGCTTGTATCATAGCATCGGCAATGTTAACCGATTTTATGTCCAACTCCATAATGCCTGCATCAAGGGTAGCAAGATCAAGAATATCGTTAACAATATTTAAAAGAGTTCCTGATTCTGAATGAATATGCCCAAGATATTCTTGTTGACGTTTATTGATAGAGCCGAAAATTTGATCACGTAAAATATCGGAAAATCCAATAATATTGGTGAGAGGTGTACGCAATTCATAGGAAACATGTTGGACAAATTCATTACGCAAACGATCAGCACTTTCTAATGCTTCATTTCTTTCTTGAAGAGCACGTGCAACATGGACAGTATCTGTAACATTCACAAAAGTAAGCATTGTTTGTCCATCGGGAAGAGGAACCAGAGTATAGTCAATAATCATATCATTTTTAAGATCTATACGACCTGAATATGTTTCACGTTTTTCAGCAAAACCGGTAATGAATTTGGTAAATTGATCCCATTCTTGTCCTAAGGTTAAGGCTGAACAATGGCTTTGTAACTGTGTAATATGGGTCCCTTCTACCAGTAAATTATAAGGAAGAGACCACAATTTCGACAAGGCAGGATTCGATAAACGAAGGCGTCCATCAGTACCAAAAACAACCACGCCTTCGGAAAGTTTATCAAGTGTTTCACCTTGTATTTTAATAAGTGTATTATAACGGCGTTCAAGATCAATTTTTTCTGTAAGGTTTTCGTAAAGCCAAGTGACACCTCCTTGTGGATGAGGGTTCGAGATAACACGCACCGTACGCCCATCTGGAAGATTCCAAATTTGTTGGTTCGATTCTGTTTGTCGATAGGCTTTAAAAAGTTCTTCTTTCCATGCGCGCCAATCGGGGTGTTCAGCAATGAGCCCTTTTTCACGTAGACGTTCAAGAAATAATGTATGGCTTGGTTCACTTTCTAAAAAGGAAGTCTCCAACGGCCATAAAATTTTAAAAGCATGATTACAGAATTTTAATTTTTGGTTTGTATCAAAAATAGCTACAGCTGTTGAAATTTGGTCAAGTGTTTCACAATGGCTTTGAAGAACATAACTTAATTCATGAGCAAGATTTTCATATGCGCTGTCATCACGCGCAAAAGCTGCCATCCCTTCGGCTGTTGTAATACGTGTGAGATGAAAACGATGTCGTTCTCCATCAATAACTGTGTGAACATGTTCTTGAAAAATTGTTTCTATTTCATCTGTTTTGCGTTGTGTATTTTCATTGAAAAGATCCCCCACTTCATCACTGCCTTCACGAAAATCTGTCATTTCTCTAAAGGCGCGATTGATAAAACAAACTTTTCCTTCACAATCTTTTATCCATACGGGCTCTTGAATAAGATCAAGAAGATTACGCTGCATTCTCAGTTCAGTAAGAAGGCGGGCGATATCTTTCTGTAAACGAGCATTTTCACTCTGTTGTTTTGAGATATCTTGAAAACGAGCAATAGCGACTGTTCCTGCGATGACTCCTGTAACTTGTAGCGGTACATTGTTTGTGGTGGTGATAGAAAGATCAAAAGGGTGACATTTACAACGTAGTTGAGTCAATGCATAATCAAGTTCTCGCAGAGAATTTTCTTCAACCCAGAGCTCAAAACGCTGAAAATCTTTCTGGTCGATTCCTATTTTTTGCAATGCAGAAAGGGCACCAACGACACGGGGTAAGGTTGTTGGATTTTCCCAAATAAGAAGGAATTGCTCGGTTTCTTCCAGAAGCCATTCATAATATTTAAGTTTTTCAGAAAAATTTGCCTGAATTATCTTCAAAGGCTTCTGTGCAGTTTTTGTTGCACGCATAATAACAGCTAGGCACGTGAGAAGTGAAGCACAAGAAATTCCTCCACACAGCGCTAAAAGCAGCCATGGACCATTCGGCAAAGTGAAGAAAAATGGTAAATAACCTTCCAATGACTGAGCAAAAGCGCATGTTGGAGAAAAAAAGAAAAAAAGGCAAAATATATACGTATAGATTCGGATCTCTTTTTGAGCTTTTTCTTTGGGGTTATAGTCACCAAAGCTGAGCACGGCATCTTTCCCTTTTTTAACCCAAGGAAACGTATTAGTAACGGTAATGGTTTGGTTTATAAGGTCCTTGTGGTGAGACTCCAATATAAGCGGCTTGTTCTTCTGATAAAACACTTAATTTTATTCCTAACCGATCTAGATGTAGACGTGCAACCTTTTCATCAAGATGTTTAGGCAAAACAGTGACTTCATTTGTATAGTGTTCTGAACGGGTAAAAAGTTCAATTTGCGCTAAAACTTGATTAGTAAACGAGGCTGACATGACAAAAGAAGGATGCCCAGTCGCATTCCCGAGGTTTAACAAACGCCCTTCAGAGAGCAAAATGATGCGTTTTCCATCGGGAAAGGTGATCATATCAACTTGTGGTTTAATATTTGTCCATGGCAAATTTCTAAGGGCAGCGACTTGGATTTCGTTATCAAAATGACCAATATTTCCAAGAATACACATATCCTTTACTTGTCGCATATGATCTAAACGAACAACATCTTTATTGCCTGTTGTCGTGATGATAATATCAGCACTGGAAGCAGCATCATCCAAATTAACAACTTCATAGCCATCCATAGCGGCTTGAAGAGCGCAGATAGGATCAATTTCTGTTACTTTAACACGAGCCCCAGCACCAGAAAGAGATGCTGCTGAACCTTTTCCTACATCACCATAACCACAGACAATGGCAGTTTTACCAGCGATCATCACATCTGTTCCACGTCGAATACCATCGACCAATGATTCTTTACATCCATATTTATTATCAAACTTTGATTTAGTGACGCTATCATTAACATTAATAGCAGGAAAAGGTAGAAGTCCTTCTTTTTGTAACTGATAAAGACGGTTTACACCTGTTGTGGTTTCTTCGCTTACACCTTTAATTGCTGCGCGCTGTCGTGTAAAAAAACCTGGCGTTGCATCCATACGCTTTTGTATTTGTTTGAAAAAAATTTCTTCTTCTTCTGTTTTGGGATGCGATAAAATATCTTTATTTTGTTCTGCACGACTTCCCATTAAAATATAGTTTGTGGCGTCAGCTCCATCATCTAAAATAAGATTGGAAGGATTACCATCTGGCCATTGGAAGATTGCATCTATATAAGTCCAATATTCTTCCAATGTTTCACCTTTAATGGCAAATACAGGAATGCCTGTTGCGGCGATAGCTGCTGCTGCATGGTCTTGCGTAGAAAAAATATTGCTAGAGCTCCATCGTATATCGGCGCCAATCGCTTTTAATGTTTCAATTAAAACAGCTGTCTGAATTGTCATGTGCAATGAGCCAGAAATACGCGCTCCGCGCAAAGGTTGGCTGGAAGAAAACTCCTTACGACAAGCCATCAAACCAGGCATTTCAGTTTCAGCAATATCAAGTTCTTTACGACCATAAGCGGCAAGTGCAATATCTTTGACAACAAAATCTTGAGCTGCCATTCTTCATTCCTTTAAAATAAGTTTTTCCAAGACGGTAGGAGAAATTAAAAAAAAATGCAAGACAAGAAGAGGACTTCTTTATGTGAAAAAGCTCTTTTAAAATCTCCATAAATTTGTGCAAAAAATATGCATTTATGGATCTGAATAGTGATATTACTGACAGAATAAGAGATCTTCATGATAAGTCTTATTATATAAACAAAATTCTATCCTTTTCACGTAACTTTAAAGCTTTTAAAAGTCTCCAGAGGGAATACCTTTTAAATAATAAAAATGGTGCATTGCTTTACAGTTTTTATATTGATTTTTATGGGATAATATCGAAAGTAGTATACTCGTATTCTACTCACTTATGCGGTTGTTGAAAAAGGAAGAATTACTTTAATCTCATTATTAAGCTTTTTAGCAAAATAATATAAATGCAAAGCCATAGATTATCATGTTTATGGATAGGCAGTTCAGAATCGGTTCTTTAGGATTCCAATGTTGAACCTGCTCTTTGATAAAGACAGTTTATAAGAAGTGCTTTTCTCCTGTTTTCAACGATTTTTATCAAAAGACTATAGATATACGATTAAACATTTTTTGTGATACTAAATGGAGCATTAAAAATGCAAAAACATCACTCTATTGAACACTCTGATTCTAAAACCGCTAACAACGCGCTATGAATTATAAATCAAATAATTAACTCAGTTTTGGAAGAATTTATTCTAGACGAGTAGGTTTTGGGAAAATTGACCATGTGGACGAAATCGCCAGAGATAACTTGGCAAGAATGCTGCCATTGCTCTAGGAGTAACTCCTACTCCTTCTAGCGTATATCCATTCTCTATAGCTTCTTTAGAGACAATGTTATCCATTTGCAAAAAACGTATCTGATTGGCTGTTACGAGTGTTGGTACAAAAGGCAATTTACCGATTGTTCCCAAAATTCCTCCAATCAATAGACCGACAGAAAGAGGCATAGATAGGATTGTTTTTTTACGACGAATGATTTTAAGTATATTTTCAAGAGCATTTTGGAGGGTGATAATCTGGGGACCACCAAGATCATAATTTTTTCCCCAAGCAACCTGTCCATCTAAAGCGCGCACGATAAACTCAGCAACGTCACCAACATACACGGGTTGCAATTTGCTTTGTCCACCTCCAAAAAGAGGCATAATTGGTAAAAAACGTGACAAATCTGCTAAGGTGTTAAAGAAACAATCCTCTGGTCCAAAGATAACGGATGGACGGATAATAATTGCTTGAAGATGCTTGTTATGAATGATTTGTTCACCCATAAACTTAACACGTGCATAAAGACATGAAGCATTCTCGTTAGCCACAAGTGTTGACATATAGATGAGCGGAATACCAGTTTCTGCTGTTAATTCAGCAACATTGTAAACACCATCAATTTGTGTGTTTTTAAAATTCGATTGATTTGCTTGTTTTAAGCTACCGGGTAAAAACACTGCCGCATCAGCTCCAAGCAATGCGCGTGCAACAGAGGCACGATGCTTGATATCTGTTTTAAGCATTTGGGTTTGTCCTACTTCTCCTATTTGGAGCATATAATAAGCTTTTTGTGGACAACGAACAGCGATGCGAACGCGATATCCCCGCTTAGTCAAAGTTTCAACGACATGTCGTCCTACAAAACCGGATCCGCCAAAAACAGTAATGAGTTTAGGATGTTGATAAAGTGCACAATCAAGTTGCATGATTAAAAAGTCTATCTTTCAAAGCTTTAAAAATAGTTAATTATCTAGCACGGTGGTGTTTTATTGTCACGCAAAATATCACCCGCAAGATAAAGAGAACCACTAATAAGGACAATAGCCTCTTTATATTCCATTTTAATTTTATGCAAAGCATCTTGTAGGTGCGCTTTTGGGGCAGCAGGGATTCCTACTTTTTGGGCTGATTCAGCTAAGTCTGTTGGAGAGATACTGGCATTATTGTCAAGCAGCGGTATCGTATATACTTTATCGACAAGGTTAGCTAAAGGACGAAAATAACCGACAGCATCTTTGGTATTAAGCATGCCAGCAATCATAATAATGGGGCGATCTGTTTTTTTTCTCCATTGTGTAAGTTCTGCCGCAATAACTTTTCCTGCAGCAGGATTGTGACCACCATCTAACCATAAATCAATATCAGGAGATAGTTGATCAACCAAAAGTCCTTGGGTAAGATGCTGCATTCGTGCGGGCCAATAAATATTTTTTAAAGCGTCATTTATGGTTTGTTCTGAAAGTTGAAAACCCGCTTGATAAACTGCTTCAAGAGATGCACCAGCATTGGCAACTTGGTGGTCTCCAATAAGGTTAGGAAGGGGAAGATCCATGAGACCTTGATTGTTTTGAAAAACCATACGTCCATGTTCTTTATAACTTTGATAATCTTGATCAAAGAGAGCATAAAATGCTTTATTTTTATTAGCAAGGGGTATTAAAGTAGCAAGAGTTTCTTCATAATTTTGCTTCCCAATGACTACAGGAACGTTTGGTTTGATAATCCCTCCTTTTTGAAAAGCGATTTGAGCAATTGTATTTCCAAGAAAGCTCTCATGATCATAATCAATGGGCATAATAAGCGATACAGCTGGTTTGTTAACGACATTGGTAGCATCAAAACGTCCTCCCAATCCAACTTCTAAAATGACAACATCAGCTGGATGTATACTAAACAACATAAAGGCAGCGGCTGTAAAAATTTCAAAAATAGTAATCGGCTCTTGACGATTTACTTTTATAATTTCACGGATTGTCTCAGCCAATTGGTTTTCTGTAACAAGTTGACCACCTCCTTTTTGACCTAACCGGCAGCGTTCATTCCAGTTGACGAGATGAGGTGAGCTATAAACATGAACGCGGTATCCTGCACTTTCCAAAAGAGCACGGCAAATTGCTGAAGCAGATCCTTTGCCATTTGTTCCAGCGATGTGAATAACAGGGGCAAGTTTTAAATGTGGGTTACCAAGACGCTCTAAAAGGTGAACAATACGCTCTAAAGAAAGATCAAATTTTTTCGGATAATTTTTTAGTAAATCATCCACCACCCTTTGTATTTGACTTTGTTGCATAAACTTAAGCTGCTTTTGTCCTAGAAAGCGATGTTTGAGAGTCTGTTGGGGATGGATCGGAAGGGTTAAAAACAGCAGGGCGTTTCATCATCAAGCGTAAAATACGCGCAATTGTTGTTTTCATTTCTAAACGCGATACAACCATATCAATCATACCATGTTCAAGCAGATATTCACTACTTTGAAAACCTTCTGGTAGGGTTTCGCGTATAGTTTGTTGAATCACACGTGGACCAGCAAAACCAATCATAGCGCCAGGCTCGGCAATGTGAATATCACCAAGCATGGCGTAAGAAGCAGTAACACCACCGGTGGTTGGATTAGTCAGCACAACAATATAGGGAAGCTTTGCTTCTTTCAACATTTCAATCGCTACTGTTGTACGGGGCATTTGCATCAACGAGAGTGTTCCTTCTTGCATGCGTGCACCACCAGAAGCAGCAAAAAGAACCAGCGGACGCCTTTCAGCAATGGCAGTATCAAAAGCTTTGATAATAGCTTCTCCTGAAGCCATACCAAGTGATCCACCCATAAAGGCGAAATCTTGAACAGTTGCAATAATTGGCAAACCCTCAATCGTACCACGTGCACTTAAAATATTGTCATCAACCCCAAGTTTAGAACGATAATCTTTTAACCGGTCAATATAGCGTTTTTCGTCACGAAATTTTAAAGGATCTGTTACAACTTTTGGATTTTCAAGAGCTGTATAAACACCATCATCAAAAAAATGCATGAGACGATTTTTAGCACTGATACGCATATGATGACCAGAATTGGGAGCTACAAATTGATTAGCTTCCAGATCTTTATGGAAGACCATTTCACCACTGGTAGGATCTTTAATCCATAGATTTTCTGGAATTTCACGGCGCCCCAATATAGAGTTAATTTTAGGACGAACATAATTTGTAATCCAGTTCATCTTTATAACCTTCCTTTAAATATTGTGCATCTTTTGCATGATTTGAAAGAATATAGAACTTAAGCAGTCACATTTGCTTTACCGGTTGAACAAAGGAGTCTATTTAATACTTTTATCAGTGTACGTATAGCTTGTTTTTTAATTTTTAATTTTTCCCATATTATAACAATCATATGCATCATGAAGAGTATTCCCTATAATAAATTTCTCATAAGTTTTAAGAACTTACATGTTTGTATTTTTTACTTTGGTGTTAAAATTTACTCCTTGCGATGGTTAACAAACGCCTTATTTTTTAATAAAAATGAATATCCAATTAATCATTCGTATCAACAGTTTTGAAGAAAAGAAACCTTATAGTATAAGGCGCTAACAAGGCTAAAATAATCCATTAAAGATAATGAATACAATAACGCTATATTAGCGAAACGCTAACATCAGAGCAAGATTTTTTTCAAAAGGTTTCTTTAAAGCGCACGCTTTTTACAATTAAAATAGAATACGCTCAAAATACCATTATATTACTCATTTACGCGCTTGTTTTACACAGATATCTTTCAATAATTTCCAAAACTCTCTTATGAAGAATATACACTCTCCATGAATGGTATAAAAGACATTATGCTATCCGTTTTTACTGAAATAGAAGGTACAAAGCGGCACCATCATACTCTTTTTCAGTTTTCAATGCGACGATAATGTTTGCATTAAGAGGATTCATATAAAGATATTTCACGCCTTTTTGAAAGTACTTTTATCCGCACACCACCTCCGTTTATGACATTTCAACAAACGATTTCAATTGATCCAATATGAATAGGATTAAAATGAGAAACCCTCATAATATTTAGGTTTTTCACTCATGTTGTGAAACGATAAGTTATCATTATAAATCAATATATTGCTTTAATAAAAGATAAAGCATAAAATTTTATATTATGCTTTCTTTGGCTGGCAAGTTTTATTAACCTTAAAGTCAAGGAACACTATTTTTGTGTAATGCGTGCTATGGTCTTTTGGGAAAGCATTTTGTGTAAATGTGTCATAAAGGCGGCGGCAAAAAGCGGTGTTGCTAGATTAATAATAGGAATCGAAACAAAAATCGCTATCAATAATCCTGCGCCAAAAACTGTTGTGTAATGAGTATGTAAAAAAGCACGCGCATTTTGCTCTGTTCGAAAACGGTAAGCCGCAAACAAGAAATATTCATGACCGAGCAAATAACCATTAATAAGATAAAAAGCAATTAAATTAATACCTGGTATGAAGAATAAAATAAAAGCAATTCCATTACCAAGAAGGCTTAAAATAACAAATTTAAAGGAAATGATAAGAGAACGCTGAAACGGCAAGGCTTGTCCAATAGGCTCGTTTGGGTAATCCTCCTTTTCAATGATTTCAGCAGCAGAGTCAATGAAAAAACCACCAATCATAGCTGTGATGGGTGCAATCAAAAAAGCCAACAAAAGAGCCAACCCAAGATTAAAGATGATAAGCATGCTAAAACCAATCCATCCCGCCCAACTAGGGAGTCCAGGAAGAAATTGAGCAATCCAGGGCCAAAAGTAAGACACAAAAAGTTGGTGCACACATAACCATAAAATGGTGAGAATGAAAAAAGTAACCCCCAATGCTTTCAGTATCATAATACGATATTGCGAGGTCAGAAGACGTTGTAAAGCACGATAAGCAGCAGTAAAAATCATAGATTAATAAACTAAGGAAAGAAGCAAAAAAACAAGAAATATATTTAAAGTATGTACAGTGTAATTTTTTCTTTCTTTGAATTACAAGATTTTTTTCAAGAACATTATAAAAAACGGTTAAGGTTTCTTTGTTAAAAATAAAGTTTGAATAAATAGAAATTTTGATTTTTAAAAACAAAGAAGAATTTAAAAAGTAGCTGTTGTAGAAGAAATTTTTAGTATTTTTGTACATAGTGTAGATTATTGCGTTTATATGATATATGTAAAAAATTAAGGAATAAGAACTATTTGGGAGAAAAGTTGTTTACTTCTATTTATTCAGTAGAGTTATCTAACTTCGTTTATCTAAGTGCTTAATTGTTTTGCACAATTCCTAAAATTCTGTACTTTTCTACTATTTGGCGGCATGCTTTTGCCTCTCGCTTTCAAAAAAATATTGAGTTCAATGGAATAGGGGTAACGTAGTAGCTCCGTAGATATTCTAATTTTGGGCAACAGAATGATTAATATGATAGAAGTGGAAAAAATAAGCTTAGGCGATTGACTGTCAGATCCCATAGAAGAGCAGTTTTTTGAGAAGAAGCAAAGAAAGGGAGAAACCACGGATGCTTAAAAATGATGAGATTTTGAATTTTAAAAGCCATAAGTGCAATGAAGTAAGCATTCATTGAAGCACTTTTCATACAAGTGGTGCACTGTATCAAATAATTTTTAGATAATAACACCACTAATTTATCGAAGAGAATTGATCATTTTCAACTTGAATAAAATCCCAAATATAGAAATATTCTTTAATTTCAAAGACTCTATTCAACATCAAAAAATTATTTACGTACACATTATAGGCGAGACCAATGTATGGATACAAAGCTTTCGATAAAGGAATAAAAATGCTTCTCATGAAACATCACAATGTGAAGATATCATGGATAAAATTCTAGTCTTTGTGGTCTTGGTATTCTGGAGAGAGGACACAGACATTTAATCTTAAAGACCGATCACTGAGGAAAATAATAAAGGCTTCAGTTTCATAAACTTATAGACAGTGGTACAATGAATTTTGTCTACATTCTTTATGAGCGTCAGCATGAAGTATGCTTAAAATTGCATTGAGATGTTATAATATCATTGATTTATACATTATTTTTCATAGCGAATAAGAGCTCAAAATAAAGTTGTCATATTTTCTCATTAGCTGCTCTCATCATGAAACAATCAAAATCATTTATTTGCATATCATAAATATGACCAATATGTGGATAAAAACATTGAAGAAAGAAAATGCTTTTTATAAATTTTATCCATTACAAGAGCTTTGTCAAAATTGATGGTAGCCAAAGTGAATGATAGCTTGTTTTTTTATAAGCTGGCGAGACAGTGGTGCAATAGATCCTGCTTTTATGAAGGCTAGGGTGAGATAGGATTTTTTAAAAAAACATTTCCCAACGGCTCATCACACCCATTTCGCAACAGCGTTTGTGAATGGTATATGGGTAAAGCTCTCGTGAATAATATAAAACTTATAGGGCATCACTAACTTTACGCTTAATAAAAAGAGCACGTTGGCACCATCATCCTCAGTGTTGTCCGAGACAAGCCCTTGGTTCTTGAGACGGTCCATTATAAGCGCTTTTAGTTCTTTCTGAAACGTTTTGTATTCATACAGTTATCCTTGTTTACAACGTGCAAGAAAATGATTTTTATTGATTCAACATGAGAGAGATTAGGAATGAGAGAATCTTATGATATCTGGGATTCTAATTTAATATGAACAATGCGATATTATCATTATAAACCAGAAATATTATATACTAATTGAGATGGATAGACACATATTGTCAGTTCTATTTTATAAGGTGTTTTAATATCAACGCGTTTGAAGAGTTCTTATTTGCAAAGGGGTATATTTTCCTCATGAGGAGTAGGTGTTTTGGGGGCAAAAAATGATACAATCACGTTTGCTAATTTTTGCGCTACGTGTTGTTTACTCATATGGGGCCATTGTTCAACTTTTTTTCTACTTACGAGATAAACTTGATTTGTATCAGCACCCATGACACTTGTACCATCTAGTTGAAGAGAAATATCATTAGCAAGAATGAAATCAGCTCCTTTTTCAACACATTTTTTTTGCGCATTGGCAATGATATCACATGTTTCAGCAGCAAAACCAATGACCAATGAGGGGCGGTTTGGAGCGTGTCCAATCGTTGCTAAAATGTCAGGATTTTCAACCATATGAAGGGATGGTGGTATTTTATGAGCATTCTTTTTAATTTTGTGTAAAGACTGCGTTTGACTGCGCCAGTCACAAACAGCGGCAACAAAGATAGCACCATCAGCAGGCAATGCGGTTTGAACGGCTTGTAACATCTGTTGTGCTGTTTCAACATGAATGGTTTTTACTTCTTGTGGGTCTGCAAGATTAACAGGTCCACAAATAAGTGTTACTTTTGCACCCAAATGCGCAAGAGCGGTTGCGATGGCATGGCCTTGTTTACCTGAAGACCGATTAGCAATATAACGCACTGGATCAATTGGTTCATGGGTAGGGCCAGAGGTAACGATGAAATGGCGGCCAAAGAGAGGTTTTTCATGCACATTCAAAAGATTCTCTATAGCAGCGATAATAGTTAAAGGTTCGCTCATACGTCCATATCCAATCTCGTCACGTTCAGCCATCTTTCCGATTTCTGGTCCGATGATATGAACGCCATCTGCGTGCAATTGTGCAACATTACGAATAGTTGCTGGATGCACCCACATGGACGGATTCATGGCGGGTGCAATCAAGAGTGGACAGCGTGCTGCTAAAAGGACACAATCAGCCAGATCATCTCCTATGCCATTGGCTATTTTTGCAATGCGGTTGGCTGTAGCAGGAGCTAAAATAATCAGGTCAGCATCACGTGCTAATCGGATATGTCCGATATCGTGTTCTTCTTCACGTGAAAATAAATCAGTATATACAGTACCACCGCTTAAAGCTTCAGCGGCTAAAGGCGTAATAAACTTTTGCGCTGCTTTTGTCATCACAACTTTTAAATGTGCTCCACGTTCTTGTAAACGGCGAATCAAATCAAGGGCTTTATAGGATGCAATACTTCCACCAATAATAAGAAGGAGAGATTTTGATTTCAATGATTGCACTTCAACAGCACTAGTATGAAGGGGTTGTGTGGTGAGAGGAGTGGGATTGCTTAAAAGGCGTCGAACTTCTTCTTCCATAGAAATACCATTTTGCGCGGCGCGTATGCGTAAAGCTTCTTTGGTTTCAGGAGACAGGTTACGAATGGTAATACTGGCCATAAAATACCTCCAAGAAATAAAATGATTGCAATGATTTCATTGTTGATATTTTTAGCATATTAAGGAGATTAGAAAAGGTGAAAAAAGTAAAAAGTAAGACAAGCGCAACAAAGTGCAATGATGAAAAGACTATAACGACCATAACGGTTTCTGTGACTTTGTTCTACAGCAAGTTGTTTGAGGGTAGCAGGAGAAAGATTAAAACCTGTTTTTCTCATTTGATTGAAATCTTCTTCTATTTGTTGGAAATTTTGAACCAATTGTGGTGTTTTGCGTGCCAGCGAAAGGAGAGCTTGTGCTCCTTCACTAAAGTCTTTTACAACGCCTACGGGTCCTAAATTTTTACTAATCCATTCTTTGACAATGGGTTCAGAAGCTTTCCACATATTAAAAGTGGGGTCTAATGTGCGGGCAACACCTTCCACGACAACCATCGTTTTTTGCAGCAATAAAAGTTCAGGTCGCGTTTGCATGTCAAATAATTCAGTGACTTCAAACAATAAAGTGAGCAATTTAGCCATGGAAATGCTTTGTGCTGATTGTCCGTGAATTGGTTCGCCAATAGCGCGGTTGGCTTGCGCAAAGCTTTCGATATTATGGTGTGAAGGAACATAGCCGGCCTCAAAATGGGCACGTGCAACTCGATGGTAATCGCGGGTAATAAAGCCGTAAAGAATTTCAGCAAGGAAATGCTTTTCTTTTTTGCCAAGCCTTCCTGTAATGCCTAGATCAACAGCAACAATACATCCTTTTTCATCTACAAATAAATTACCAGGATGCATATCGGCGTGAAAAAAACCATCACGCAGTGTATGACGAAGAAAAGATTGAATAAGCGTAATAGCAAGCGCCTTCAAATCAAATCCTGCTTCTTTGAGTTTGGAAGTTTCGGATATTCTTATACCATCAATCCATTCCATTGTAAGAACATTACGTCCTGTCCGTTCCCAGTCAATACGTGGAACCCGAAAGCCTGTATCATGTTGAATATTTTCAGCCATTTCAGATATAGCTGCTGCTTCTAAGCGTAAATCCATTTCAAGTCGTGTTGTTTGTGCTAAAGTATCCACCACACAAACAGGACGAAGCCTTCGAGAGGCAGGGATATAGCGCTCTTGTAAATGAGCAATGAGATAGAATCCTCTAAGATCTTTAGAAAAACGTGCTCTGATATTGGGACGAATAACTTTTACAGCACATTTTTTCTTATGGCCAGTTTCATCACTGTATTCAGCTGGATGAACTTGAGCAATAGAAGCGGCGGCAATGGGGGGATAAAAATTTACGAATAAATCATCAATAGAGCGACCAAGAGAACTTTCAATTTGAGCAATAGCGGCAGTGCAAGAAAATGTTTGGACACGATCTTGTAGCTGTGACAAATCTTCCGCAATATCACGCCCAACAATATCAGGTCTTGTGGCAAGAAATTGACCAAGTTTTATGTAAGAGGGTCCAAGCTTATTAATGGCATATGAAATATTTTCAGATCGCTGTTTCTTTTTTGTTTTGCGTCGTGCTAATGCACTCGCTATACGATGACATAGCGCTGGAAATCCTTGAAGATCATCATGAGGAAGAGCACTTAAAACACCTTCACGTGTTAAAACCCATCCTGCACGCATCAATTGAAAGTAAGGGGAAATTTGCACCATTTTTAAATTTTCCAACCTGAATGCAGCGCTGCAATCGCACCGGTGAGATTGCGGTACGATACCCGCGAAAACCCCGCATGCTTGATCATATGGGAAAAATCATCTTGCTTAGGAAATTTGCGGATAGATTCAACCAAATAACGATAAGCATCGCCATCATTTGCGATAAATTGACCTAGCTTAGGGATAGCATGGAAAGACCAAAGATCATAAATTTTATCGAGCCAAGGCATCTCGACATTTGAAAATTCTAAACATAAGAAACGTCCACCGAGCTTTAAAACACGAAAAGCTTCTCTAAGAGCTTGATCAATATGAGGAACATTGCGAATTCCAAAAGCAATCGTGTAAGCGTCAAAGCTTTGATCTTCAAAAGGTAGATTTTCTGCATTGGCTTCAACAAAATCAATCAGAGGGGCAAGACCATTTTTTTGTGCGCGTTTTTTGCCAACGCTGAGCATTGAGCCATTAATATCAAGCACTGTAGCATGGGCTTTTTGGCGTGAAGCATTAAGAATACGAAAAGCAATATCACCTGTACCGCCAGCGACATCAAGAACTTTCCAATGAGAAAGTGCTGGTGGGGAAAGCCAAGCAATCATGGAATTTTTCCACACACGGTGTAGCCCTAAGGATAAGATATCATTCATCTTGTCATAATTTTCAGCAACAGAATGAAACACACCATCCACCATGGATTGTTTTTGTGTTTCATCTACTATTGTAAAACCAAAAGAGTGCTCCATGCCACCCTTGGTTCCTACACGTTCTGTTTCAATTGCCATGTATATGATCTTCCTTATTTTTCTTTTATCGTAAATGAAATAGAGAGGGAATGTTCAACTACGAAAAAACAACGTATAAAACTACGACGTTTACACAGCCAAAAACAGAAGAGTACCTTTAGATATCAAGATTGGCAACGCTTAAGGCATTGTCTTGAATAAAAATACGTCTAGGTTCAACTTCATCACCCATGAGACGAGAAAAGAGTGAATCTGCATCGGTTGCATCATTAATCTTTACTTGTAAAAGAGAACGTGCATTGGGATCAAGCGTTGTTTCCCAAAGTTGTTCAGCATTCATTTCCCCAAGACCTTTATAACGTTGAAGAGTAACACCTTTTTTACCGTTTGTAAAAATGCTCTCTAAAAGGCTCATAGGACCAAAAATACGCTCTGTTTTATCTTTGCGACGTAAAAGAACAGGAGGATGATATATGTCGATAAAATTTTGGGAAATGCGATCAATTTGGCGTGCGTCAGTTGAATTTATAAGTCCCACATCAAGCGTAACAACATCTTTAACACCACGCAAAATACGCTCAAAACATAAACTTCCATCTGCTGTATATTGTCCACTCCAACCTTGTTCCATATCATCAGCAATCAGATTAAGGCGGTGTGCTGTAGTATCTGCTATTTTTTGCGCTTTTTCTTGTGTTGCAAAGACTTCAAGATTAAAAGCGCCAGCAATTGCTGCTTGTTCAACAATATTACGGTCATAACGGGTATGAAGACCATTTAAAAGTTGACGTAATATACGAGCATCTTTAGCGAGTTGATACAAATCAGCCCCTGCACGAACTTCTCCCGTTGAAAGCTCAAGCGTTGTTTCTTCTAATCCAGTATCGATCAAGAATTCTTCAAACGCTGCTTCATTTTTAATATATTGGGAAGATTTTCCACGCGATACTTTATAAAGAGGAGGCTGAGCAATATAAAGATGTCCACGTTCAATCAACTCGGGCATTTGTCTAAAAAAGAAAGTGAGCAGCAGAGTACGAATATGGGCTCCATCAACGTCCGCATCCGTCATGATAATAATCTTATGATAACGTAATTTATCCGGCGAAAATTCATCCTTACCGATAGACGTTCCAAGAGCTGTAATAAGTGTTCCAATCATATCAGATGAGAGCATGCGGTCGAAACGTGCTCGTTCAACATTGAGGATTTTACCACGAAGGGGTAAAATTGCTTGATTTTGACGTGAGCGCCCACTTTTTGCTGAACCGCCAGCCGAATCCCCCTCGACAATAAAGATTTCTGATTTTGCGGGATCTCGTTCTTGGCAATCGGCAAGCTTTCCTGGTAGAGAAGTGATATCAAGCGCCCCTTTTCGTCTTGTGAGTTCACGTGCTTTGCGTGCTGCTTCACGTGCTGTTGCAGCTTCTACCACTTTACTAATGAGAAGTTTTGCTTCATGAGGATGTTCTTCCAGCCATATTGAAAGACCTTCATTGACCAAACTTTCAACAATAGGGCGCACTTCAGAAGAGACTAACTTATCCTTTGTTTGTGAAGAAAATTTTGGATCAGGAACTTTGACAGAAAGAATAGCTGTTAATCCTTCACGGCAGTCATCACCGGTTAAGTTCACTTTTTCTTTTTTAGCAATACCTGAAGATTCAGCATAGCCATTAATTTGGCGTGTAAGGGCACTTCTGAAACCTATCAAATGCGTTCCACCGTCACGCTGAGGGATATTATTGGTAAAACACAAGACCTTCTCATGATAGGAATCATTCCACCACAGGGCAACATCAACGCTCATACCATCCTTTTCACTTGCAATATAAATAGGAGTATCAAGCAGAGCTTTTTTTGATTGATCAATATATTTCACAAACTCTATTAATCCACCTTCATAATGCAATTCAACGGATTTAATATCAGCATGACGCTCGTCAACAAGAAGAATATAAACCCCAGAATTTAGAAAAGCTAATTCCCGTAAACGACGCTCTAAAGTTTCAAAATCAAACTCAACCATAGTAAAGGTTTCAGAGCTTGGTAAAAATCTAATTTCTGTTCCACTTTCTTGATCGCAATCGCCAACAACTTTTAATGGAGCATCAGCTACCCCGTGGGTAAATGATATTTCATGAATTTTACCATTGCGTTTGATTTGCAATTTAAGCCAAACGGATAATGCATTCACAACAGAGACGCCAACACCGTGTAATCCGCCTGAAACTTTATAAGAGTTTTGATCAAACTTTCCACCGGCATGAAGCTGTGTCATAATAACTTCAGCGGCAGAAATACCTTCTGTTGGATGGATATCTGTCGGAATTCCACGTCCATTATCACGAACAGAACAAGAACCATCAGCATGGAGTGTGACGTTTACAAGAGTTGCATGACCGGCTAAAGCTTCATCGATAGCATTGTCTACAACTTCATAGACCATATGGTGTAACCCCGATCCATCATCAGTGTCACCGATATACATACCAGGACGTTTGCGTACAGCATCAAGACCTTTGAGAACTTTGATAGAAGCGGCATCATAGTTATTGCTTTGTGCTGGTGAGGTTATTTCATCACTCATAAGTTAGTCCATTCCTGTGTTCAATTTACAATATTTTATCCGCTTTTTTTAAAGCTCAATGTTCTGATCAGTTATTTATGGAATAACCACATTAAATATTTACCGTATATCAGATCTAGATTCAATATCTGTCGATATATAATGGAGAGAATGATAAAATGATAGTGTACTGCTATGCTGTAAAACACTAGGGCGGTGATATAAGGCGAATAAACACTTATGACTTATACAAAAAGCTGTTTCATAAACGATGCTATTTACTTTGTTTATTTTTGCATATGCGTAATGTTTCAGAATTAGTTATGCATTTTTGTGTTACACTAATAAAGGTCTCACTTGTTTTATCCATAAATCAATTTTTCAATCCTAATTCTACCATATATTTAAAACAAAGGTTGCGAGCTCTCTAAGCAGTTCAAACTTTTGTATGTTAGATTGAGGCGAAAATATTGTGTATATTGGTTTGTGTCATCTTTAAAATGTGAAAAAAGCTTCATTTGAGGAAAATATAAATGCGTAAATGTAAAAACACGTTTCCACGATCATCTTTTATATTCAACTTTACAATTTAAAAAAACGTCTACGGTGATGTTTTTGAATAATGAGGGTAATGACGAATTATCTTACGCTTTTGTTTCTTGCATTCTCGTGAGGTTGCATCGCTCATTCAAAACAAAACGCCATTGTACTGTTTATTCACGCGCTTTTTTAAGGAGCATCTCTCAATGTTCCCAAACTCATTTTACAACGATGTTTGAATAGTATAACGCAAAATACCCTGTGAATACTACAAGATTTATGTCCCCCATCTTTCCCATCGTGACAATAAAGTGCAAATCAGAATCATCATTTTATTTTTCAGCTCTTAAATGTTGATGCAACCTTAATGTTGAGAAAACCCTCGGCATTTGAGGGGTATTTTTACTCTTTTCTTCAATATATCTATATACTTCCCAGGTTGTGATACGCAAGGAAATGGTCTTAATATTTTAAGGTACGCGGGATATTTTGATAAAATAAAGTGTACCACTAAAGTATATACAGCTTATTTCTTATATTAAAAAATTAAATCGCTTTTCTCTAAAATTACTTTTTATATATTCATTTTGGAAAATTAACATCAGAAATCTAAGCATTTTCAATGGTTTCAAAAATAGCAAGAATTTTATTTATTAAACGCCAGATATTTTGGTGAAGTGCGTTAGATAATAGTTTAGAAGTGTTGCATCTTAGTTTTGAAAAATGGGGGAGAGATTTTGAAAATAAAAAAATCTATATATGTGAAACATCTTCAATTGCGTTTACAGTACTTTTTATTCAATAATCCATACAATATTTTTATTCGTATTTTATTTGTAGCGGGGGGGGTTCTATTTTCCTCTTACGCAGAAGCTGAAAGGTTGCCTTCTTTTTTTGATTCGCATGAACATTTGGTACAACCTGATACAACGGATATCTTTCATTTGCGTTTTGTAACAACTTTTGATTTTCCTCCTTTTAATTTTATTGATCAATCGGGGTATCTTGCAGGTTATAATATCGATTTATTGCGTGCTATTTGCTCAAAATTAAAATTAGAGAAGCTTTGTGAAATAGAAGTGATTCCTTGGAAAGAGCTTGTAGAACATGTTAAAAATGGTGGTGCAGAAGTCATTATTGCGGGTTTAAAAGAAACAAGTAAAACCCAGCAAGATCTTGTTTTTACAAAGTCATATTTGCGCTTTCCAGCGCGATTTGTTGCTTCTCGACGTTTAAATCTCGATGAGCCAATAAGCGATCAATTGATACATTTAACCAGTGGTGTTTTGTCTAAAAGTGTTCACGAAAAACTCTTTCAATATTATTTTCCTAAAGCCAAATGGCAAGGGTTTAAAAAGAGAGAAGAGCTCTATAAAGCATTACAAGAGCGTAAAATTGACCTTATTTTTGATGATGGATTTGCTTTATCATTATGGTTCAAAAAACAAAAATCTGTTGATTGCTGCCATTTTGTTGGGGGGGCATATATGGCGCCACAGTTATTGGGGCAAGGAATGCAGCTTGCTGTTGCAAAAAAGAATGAAAAATTGGTTGATATACTCAATTATGCGCTGAAATCTCTAGAAGAGGATGGTAAACTTACAGAACTTTATTTGCGTTATTTTCCAATAAGTTTTTTTTGATGAGTAGTTTTTTAATTAAGGGCTGTTAATCTTTCTGCGCCTAGTCGATAGGAAATAGCTTCTGCGAGATGATAGCGTGAAAGAGTATCTGATCCGTCAAGATCAGCAATTGTGCGTGCAACTTTGAGAATGCGATGATAAGCGCGTGCGGAGAGGTGCATTTTTTCACTCACATCTCGTAAGAGTATGGTCGCACTTTTATCAGGAATGGCAATCTGTTCTATAATTTTGGCAGGGCAATCGCCATTGGTACGAATATGATCAAACCCCATTGTTGAAAAACGTTTAGCTTGAATGGTACGGCACCGTGCGACGCGTTTGGCAACGTCGCAGCTTTTTTCTGATTGTTCTGGTTGCATAAGGTCCATAGCCGTCAAAGCAGGGACATCAATCCGTAAATCAATTCGGTCAAGCAGAGGACCAGAAATACGGGACTGATAATCGATTTGACAGCGTATCCCTTTAGGGCAAACATGGTCTTTTTCGCCTGCCATACCACAACGGCAAGGATTCATTGCGGCAATAAGTTGGAAGCGAGCAGGATAGCTAATATGGTGATTAGCACGGGCGATAACTGACTCCCCACTTTCTAAAGGTTGACGAAGAGAATCAAGAACCCGTGGAGAAAATTCAGGCAATTCATCAAGGAATAACACACCATTATGAGCAAGGGAGACCTCTCCCGGTCGTCCTTTAAGCCCTCCACCAATCATTGCGGCCATGGAAGCAGAATGATGTGGGGAACGAAAGGGGCAATGAAGTGAAATGGTATTATGAACCGTTTCTCCTGTAATAGAAGCAATCAGAGAGACATCTAAAAGCTCACGGCTATCAAGAGGTGGCAAAATGGAAGGTAAGCGTTGCGCTAGCATAGATTTTCCAGCACCAGGGGGACCTACAAACAAAAGGTTATGGCGTCCAGCAGCACAAACTTCTAAGGCACGTTTGGCTGTTTTTTGTCCTTTGATTTCGCAAAGATCTGGAAGTTCAGTTTCGATAGTATATTGGCGCGGTTGTGGACGTTTTTGAATTTGGGTTCCTTTGAAATGGTTGACTATAGTGAGCAGAGTCTCTGGGGCAAGAATATTTATTTCTGCATTTGCCCATGCTGCTTCAGGTCCACATTGGAAGGGACAAATCAGTCCTTTATCGAGTGATAAAGCTGTCATGGCAGCTGGTAAAACACCATTAACGGCGGTAAGTGAACCATCCAGTGATAATTCTCCTAAAATGACATAGTCTTGAGCTACTTCGGGAGGGAGGATTCCCATAGCAAGCATTAAGCCTACGGCGATTGGCAAATCATAATGCGATCCCTCTTTAGGCAAATCAGCTGGTGCAAGATTAATCGTAATTCGTTTAGTAGGCATAGAAAGTCCACAAGCGTGGAGGGCTGCTTGTACACGTTCACGGCTTTCTGCAACTGCTTTATCAGCTAATCCAACAATAGCCATTCCTATTTTACCAGACGAAATCATAACCTGTACATCGACAGGGACTGCTTCTAGACCGCGAAAAGCAACAGTTGTAATACGTGCGATCATTTATTTATTTTCCCCCTTTAGACTTGGTAGAGACAATCATATCTATTTATAAAAATCAAGAAGCATCTCTATAGCTTTTTTTATAGAGAGAACTATATACGTGGGCAGTTTTTTAGCATTCCCATGGAAAGTCATTTGTACAAATTTAACCATGATGATATGGGACGCAATAAAACATTTATAATAAGCTAAATAAATATGTTAAGAAAAAAAGAATGAGGCTGTTCGTGTTATACAACAGTGCAAAATTTTATGAAAATATAAGGGGAGGATAACGTTATGTATCGCAGAGTGTTATTTGATGTGATAAAACGTGTAAAATGTGCAAAGTAATTATATTTACCTTTCTTATTTTTATATTATTTAAAGCGTAGTAGATGCAAAGTGTATTATAAGGTATCTGATTTTATGGTATACCAGACAAGAATTTTGTTAAAATCAGGGACTGTGCGCTGTGTATTTATAGGCTTGTGTTTTACTTTTTCTTTTCCACAGCCACTTGCTGCATTTGATTTTTTCGGCATCCCTTTTTTTGGTCAAAAGAAAACAAATTCTTCTTCACATTATACCAAAAGTACAGAGAAATTTTATAAAGTTGATGTTGTTGCACCGCCAGGTGCACCATTAGAAGGTATAAAAATAGTTAAATCTGTTTCTTCTCTTGTTGCTGATAAAGAGAAAGCATCCGCCAGTTCTTCTGGTTTGCTCGCCAAGGCGCGTTCAGATTATCGAGCAATTCTTTCTGCTCTTTATGCTGATGGACGCTATGGTGGTGTTATTAGTATTAAAATTAATGGCTTAGAAGTCGCTGATTTAAGTCCGGTAACTCAACTTCCAGCACAATCGAATATCGTTATTACAATTAATGCTGGTCCACAATATGTTTTTAGTATTGCCAATATTGATAAAGTAGCTCCGTTTGAAAAACGTAAAGCGCATAAAATGCCCACAATTGAAGAATTGGGCTATAAATTTGGGGCTATTGCTAAATCTGAAACCATTTTGAAAGCAGAAAAATGGGCGATAGAAGGATGGCGGCAACAAGGTTATGCTAAAGCTAAAATTATGAAGAGTGAAGTCGTGGCTGATCATGCTACATTGCGTGTTGAAGGACGGATTGTTGTTGGTCCTGGACAAAAGGCTTATTATGGTCCTTTAAGTGTGCGTAATATAAGTAAGAAACCACGTGTAGATTCAGCTTATATCGCGTGGATGACCGGATTGAAACCAGGGCAGATATACGATTCTGATGCGTTAGCTAAGGCAAATGAACGTCTTGCGCGCCTTGGTGTTTTTCGTGCTATCAATATACGTGAGGCTGATACTATTAATCTAGATGGTAGTTTACCGCTTGCACTTGTTGTACAAGAACGTAAACCGCGTCGTTTTGGTGTAGGCGGTAGCTATTCAACTTTAGACGGTGCTGGTTTTGAGACTTATTGGATGCATAATAATCTTTTGGGTCATGCAGAGACTCTTAAAATTGAAACAAAAATAAGTGGTGTTGGTAGCAATAAAAAGCAATCATATAATTTTAAAAATTTTGATTATCTTTTCGGTGGTACATTTGTAAAGCCCGGTGTACTCACGCCAGATACAGATTTCAGATCAGAATTAAAAATACAACAAGATGTTTTAGAAAATTATACGACAAAAGCCATCAAAGGAAAATTAGGTATTACGCATATTTTTAATGGTAATCTATCGGGACAGGCTGCTGTAGAAGTTTCAAATGGTTATTCACGTGATATCTATTTTGGGAGCCGTAATTTTACAACAATCGGTTTCCCTAGCGGCTTGATTTACGATAGTCGTAATAATAAGTTTAATGCAACAAAAGGTTTATATGGTGAAGTTTTCATTGAGCCTTTTTATGAGATGCGTTTTAGCAACTTTGTTGCAAAAGTAACAGCAGAAGGTCGTTCTTATTGGGCGTTGGATGAAGGGGATCGTTTTGTTGTTGCTGCGCGGGCAAAGCTTGGTACAATTCTTGGGAATGATACAGCACAAGTACCCGCAAATACGCTTTTTTTTGCTGGTGGTGGGGGCTCTGTTCGTGGTTATGCTTACCGTAATATTGGTATCAAAACAGAAAATGATGGGGTTGTTGGTGGACGGGCGCTTATTGAGGGGTCAGCAGAATTGCGTGTTTCTTTAAATGATAAAATAGGGTTTGTCAGTTTTCTTGATGGAGGTTTAGTAGGGAAAAAGGCGAATTTTGATTTTTCTCAAAAAATTAAATGGGGAGCCGGTATAGGAGGTCGTTATATGACGGGTCTTGGTCCTTTACGCGTTGATTTAGCCTTTCCTTTAAAGAGAGAGAAGGGTGACCCTCGCATTGGTTTTTATGTGGGTATAGGGCAAGCATTTTAATGAAAAAAGGTGTACGTTTATCAGCTTTCTTCTTTGTATTTTTGTTTTTTGGGGTGGGTAGTTTTGTTTTTGCGCAAAGAGGAGACATTCTTCCCTCTAGCGAAATGAAAACAGATGATCGCTCATGGTTTGTTTCTTTAATTGAACGAAAGCTTTCAGCGCCTAATCGTCAAGTTCGTTTACACAATATGCAAGGGACACTGTCTTCTCAAACATCAATTGATACTATTACTGTCAGTGATAAAAAAGGGGTTTGGCTTAAAATTACCAATGCTAAAATGGATTGGAATCGTCTAGCGTTGCTGAGAGGGCGGATGGATATTAACCAGCTTTCGGCAGAACAGGTTACATTTTTACGCAAACCGCAAGGCAATTCTTCTTTTGTTTCTTCCCTTGAGACTGGTAAATTCTCTTTACCAAAATTACCGCTTGCTCTTTCTATCAATACGCTTACAGCTCAACATGTGACATTTGAACAGAATCTTTTTGGTTTTTCTGCTGATATGTCCTTAAAAGGCAATTTCACCTTGGCTGGTGGTAATTTTGATGTCGATATAGCGGCGCATCGTTTAGATGCACCGGGTTCTTTTTCTGTTCTCACCAAGATATCTGATAGTAATCGTACAGCTCAAATTGATATTTCTGCTAACGAACCACAAAATGGTATTTTGGCGAATATTTTTAACATTGAACAACGTCCAGCATTAAGTCTCGTCGTGAAAGGTGATGGTACTTTTGATGATTTGGTTATCAAACTTTCTTTAGAGTCCGATCATCATTCTATTTTAGATGGTAATGTTATTCTTGCAAGTGTTCCAGAAGGACAGAGTTTTTCTACGAAATTAGAGGGAACACTGAGCCCTTTAATACCTGTTCAATATCGTAGTCTCTTCGAATCTGATATAACATTAAAAGCAAAGGCAAGAAGAACAAAAGAAGGTGTGACACACCTTGATCAGATGGTTATTCAGAACAAAGCAATGAATGTTATAGCCAATGCTGAAATAACCGCTGATGGATTCTTGCGACGGCTTTTTGTTGATGGCAAAATGGCTCTTGATAACGAAAAGGAGTCTATTCATTTACCTATATCAGAAGTGCCAAAACCTGCGAATACTCTTGCTTTGAACATTGACTATGGTCGCGAAGGTCAACAATCTTGGAATGGGCGGTTGGTTGTAAATCATTTAAGCAATAAAAATATTTATATTCGCGATGCAATTTTTGATATGGGAGGAGTAAGCGAAAATCTTGATAATGCAGCTTCTCGTCATGTTGGAGTTCAGGTTAAAGGGACGCTTCAAGGGGTTAAAAAGATTAAGGGAGCGTTAGTAGAAAATTTAAGCCAAGCGGTTCATGTGCATTTAGATACGGATATTGTTTCGAACAAACCAATTTTGATTCATGATCTGAGTGTTACGGCTCAGGGTTTTTCTTCTTGGTTAAAAGGGACAATGGAGAATTTTGTTTTTAAAGGCGATCTCGGTTTAAAAGCTCAAACATTAACTCCTTTGGAAGTGTTCAGTAAACAATCACTTTCTGGTAATGCAGATATTAAAGCCAAAGGAACGATCAGTTTATTGAGTGGCATTTTTGATCTCCAATTATCAGGAATGGCTGACGATATGAAAATAGGCGTGCAGTCTTTTGATCGTTTATTCAAAGGAAATACTACTCTTTCAGGTGGCACTGCTCGAAATACAAAGGGCTTCACTTTACGTCATTTTAATTTGAAAAATCAATATACAAATATAGAGGCTAATGGTTATTTTTCAGATGAAAGCGCTAAAATGGATCTATCTGCTCAAATATCTGATTTGTCCAAATTAGACTCAAAGATAAGCGGTGCACTTACAATTCAAAGTACGGCGAGAGGGCGCAATAGCCATATAAAACTAAATACGCGTGCCCATATTTCTGAAGCATTAATTGTAGGGAAGAAACTTCAAAACACAACATTTAACATAGATGCATTTGTAGATAATACAGCACCAGTTACTTCTTTAACAGGGGTGGTAAAGGGTGAAGGAATTTTTGCTAAGAAACCTTTGCATTTATCGGCCTCTTTTGAAGATTCTCATAAAATTCGAAAACTTGAAAATATCGATATTAGAGGGGGAAGTGCAAAAATAACGGGTGATCTTTCTCAACAACTTGGCGGTTTTTTGAAAGGAGCGCTGCATATTGATGCCGATGATATTTCCGTACTTTCAGCGTTATTTTTGCAGGATGGTAGTGGAAAAGTAAAAGGAGATTTTATTTTTGATGAACAAAATGGCAGACAAAAAACCAATGTGAAGGCGCATGTTAACCATTTGAATTTTTCCAAGAATAAAATAAAAAAATTGGCAATAGATGCTGACATATTCGATCCTTTTGGCATGACTCAGTTTGAAGGAGTTATCAATGCAGAACATATTCAAACACCTTTGGTAATGGTCAATCGTTTAAATGCTCACGCTGATAGGAATAATGGACAAACGGTTTTTACTGTCCAGGCGATGTTGCATGATACTCTCAATACAAGGCTTTCTGGTCGTTTAATGGTTGAGGAACTTCCAGAAAGTATAAAACGAGAAGTGCAAATTGAAGCTGTGGACTTAAAACAACATACTTTTCATGCAACATTGCCGAAGCCATCTATAATTTCTTTTGATAAAGATGGAATGACAATCAATGAATTAGGAATTGCAATAAATGGGGGCAACATCATCTTAGCAGGAAATATTCAAGATACCCTGAATTTACAACTTACAATGAATGCCCTTCCTGCTACTTTAGTCAATTTGTGGAAATCCGATCTTGGTGCAGCAGGGAGTGTAACAGGGCAGGTTATGATTCGTGGTCATTTAAAAAAACCTGATATAACTTACGATATAAAAGGTGAGGGACTGACAACCGTTGCTTTTCAAGATAAAAAAATTATGCCTTTTTCTCTTTCTGCTACGGGAAACACTGTAGATCAAAATCTTACTTTGAATGCAAATTTAACAGGAGAAGGAGTACAAGCACAAGCTCAGGGGCGTGTATCTCTAGAGAAAAATGCGCTTGATCTTCATATTAATTTGCAAAATTTATCTGCACGTTTGGCGAATGGTTTTATTGCAGGACAAGCGCTTGATGGGACAGTGATAGGTAAAGTTGATATTGGTGGAACAATGAAGGATCCATCTGCTCATTTTGAGCTTTCTAGTCAAAATTTAACCGCTATGACGCATAAAGGACCGATGTCAATCAATATAAATGCTCGTGGTTCTTATAAAAAATCGACATTTCATATTGAAAATATGATAGCTACTGGAGATAAAGGATTAGATCTTTCCATCCATGGGCCTGTATCTCTTAATGGTTCAGAGGCAAAATTAAACGTTAAAGGGATAATGCCTCTTGATTTTGTTAATCTCTTATTAGCTAAGCGTGGTGCACATATAACGGGTACAGCAAGAATTGATACAGCTCTTAATGGGTCATTATCAAAGCCACAATTAATAGGAAATATTTCTATAGGCGACGGTAGCTTTTTTGATTCACAAACAAATGTAGGATTAAATAATATAACGATTGAAGGCAAATTGAAAGGTGATCATATCCTTATAGAAAAAGCTTCAGCTTCTTCGTTTGAGGGGGGAGGAATTTCTGCTTCAGGTCGTATCTCTAATGGTCTAGAGACAGATTTGATATTTCATCTTGATAATGCCAATTATAATGATGGTTCTATGATTCTGGCAACATTATCAGGTGAGATGACAATGACAGGTCATTTTTTAAATAGTCTTGTTCTTGGTGGTGATATCATCGTTGAAAAAGCTGAAGTTTTTGTTCCTGATCATTTTAAAAATGCCAAGTTTCTTGATGTTAGAAATAAGAATTTAACTAAATCGATTCAAACAACACTTGAACGTGCTGATGTTAAGAACACGAACAAAAGCAAAAGCCGTATAGTTACACAAGAATCTTCATCTGTCGTGCTATCAAATATGCGTATTACAGCACGCAATCAATTTTTTGTACGCGGAAAAGGCTTAGATGCTGAACTGGGAGGACGCATTAATCTAGCAGGTCCATTGAATGATGTGCATCCAGTTGGTGAATTTAGAATGATTCGTGGACGTTTTGATATCTTGTCGCAACGTCTTAATTTTGATCAAGGACAAGCGAGTTTTAGTGGTAATCTTAATCCTACGGTTTATTTTGTAACCAACAATAACAGTGGTGATATTCGCGTCACTGTAACTGTAAGTGGGACGGTTGATAATCTTGATATTAATTTTTCATCACAACCAAATTTGCCTCAGGATGAGATTTTGGCGCGTTTGATTTTTAAACGCTCTCTTAATGAATTATCACCATTTCAGATTGCTCAACTTGCAGCAGCAGCGGCTGATCTTGCAGGTAGTTCTAATACATCTTTGTTGAATACTTTACGAACTAAAATTGGACTTGATGATCTTGATGTTATCGTTAATGAGAAGGGGAATACAGGCTTACGTATTGGACGCTACATACACAATAATATTTATTTGGGTTTTGAAGCAGGGTCTGATGGAACGACGAAAGGGACAATTAATTTAGATATTTCGCGTCATCTCAAAGCTAAAGGTGCCATAGGAAATGAACAAAATTCTAGTATAGGTCTCTTTTATGAAAGAGATTATTAAAGATTGAATTTAAAAAAAACAATTTCTTCGTTTTTTGTCTCTCATTTCTAAATCTGAGGAAGGAGGCATAGACTAGAAATCCTATAAAAGAAGAAGCTTTTTGTTGAGGCGTGAAGAGATATATCTGAAATATTTGATTTTTGTTATGCTATTCTCTAAAGGGACAAAATCTTCACGAAAGATAGTATGTTATTTTGCTGCTATATATTTATTTTAGAGAAATACCTTACCTTGTTTTCAAGCCCATATCGTGCTGTTGCCTAAAGAATGGAGTGTGTGCAATATATTGATTTATAAAGATAATTTATTGTTATTCAACGTGAATTAGAACTTTGAATATCGTACGAATCTCTTTCGTATTGAATCAATAAAAATCATTCGGCTTGTATGCTACAAGCGGAGAATCCTGTGTGGATAAAACTATTAAGAAATAACTAAAAATGCCTCTTATGAATCATCTCGAGAGCTAAGAGCTGTCGCAACATTAGGGACTGGCAGAATAGTGTGAGTGGTGCCGGCTTGTTACTCCATAAGCGTAAAGATAGAGGGGGTTAATGGATTTATCGTTATACAATTCACGAATGTTATTGCGAATGGGCTTAGGGAAGACTTTGAGAGAGGTCTCTTTAAAACAAGTACGTGAATTTGCAACACAATGGCATTCTGTTTTTACGTGAAGGACATGATTCCATTAAAGACCGTCAAAAACGTGAGGCAAGCAGAGAATTCATAAGATATCGATTTTATTGTCAAACGCATTTAAAGCAATATTTTTTAATAATAAAAATTACCTATTATTTTAGATTTTGTTTATTGTGTCTGGAATAAGATCACTTTTCTTATAACGAATAGCTCCCCAAACAGAATACTCCAAAATATAACATTATTGTGTTGCAAGTTTATGTACTTGTTTTAAAGGAACATTTCTCAGTGTGCGCTTGAGTCTATTTCATAAGATTGCTTGTGAAATGGTATAAAGTATCTCTTATGAATGGTATAAAATCTACACTACCGTTATTAATAAAGGTATAAGTATTTACTAAAGCTATAAGCCGGCATTATCATTCTATTTTCCAGCTTCTCATGTTGCTGACAATCTTTTCACTTGAAAGTGTAGAGGTATTTTTATTGCTTATCTTAAGAGTTTTTATGCATATACCAATATCTCTTATGACGTACAACAAGCGCTTTTGATTGATTCATCATAAATATAAAGAAAATTTGCAATAAGCAAATTACATCTTATCTTTTGCATTCAACAAAACAACGAGTAAAGTTTTCATCTAAATCCAAGAATTTTATTTTCAATAAACCATAAATTCTTTACCAATTCTTGATTGAAGTAATGCTTTTTCTTGATAACAAGTCTTTTTTTATAAATGGAGCATTACCTTCTATCCATTTTTTATTTCAAATCTTATTTAAGGATCTAGAAATTAGGGGGTATGTTTTTTGAACTGGATATTATGAAGTTTTTTATAAAACCCATGTTCTTTTGCTAGCAATTCTTTTTGAGTACCTTGTTCAATCAGTTGTCCATTTTGTATGACCACAATTTTATGAGCACGAGCAATCGTTGAAAGGCGATGAGCAATAATGATCGTTGTGCGTCCTTTAGTAAGGTGGTGAATGGCTTCATTAATTTGTGCTTCGGTGTGTGAATCGAGCGCACTTGTTGCTTCATCAAGAATCAGAATTTCACTATCGTGAATCATTGCTCTAGCGATAGCGAGTCGTTGTTTTTGCCCCCCTGAAAGATTACAGCCATTATCACCTATCTGTGTATCATAACCATTTGGCAAACTCATAATAAAGTTATGAGCATTTGCTGCTTTTGCTGCTTCGATAATTTCGTCATCACTAGCCCCTTCTTTTCCAAGCCCGATATTATATTTAACAGTTCCTTGAAAGAGAAAAGTATCTTGTCCTACATAGGCCATCAGGTTTCTCAGAGAGCGAAATGTTGTGTAGCGAATGTCTTGATCATTAATCAATATGCGTCCTTTTGTGGGGTCATAGAGGCGCATAATAAGGTTGATAAGGGTTGATTTTCCCGAACCGGATGGTCCCACCAATGCTGTCATTTTTCCGGCTTCTATTTCTAGGTTGATGTCTTTCAATATCATTTTGTTATTAGTGTATGCAAAAGAAACATGTTCGAAACGAATAGTTCCTTGCGTTTTATTCAGATCTTTAGCTTCTTTATGTTCTACAACTGTAAGGGGACAATCGAGTATTTCAAACATCGTACGGATATTGACCAAGCCAGATTCAATTTTAACACGTACATTTGCTAGTCTTTTTGCGGGTTCATAAGCTAAAAGTAAAGCAACAATAAAGGACATAAATTCACCTTGAACACCTGCGCGTTGGGTTGCAAGATAACCGGAAAAACAAATAATACCTGCAATGGCAACACCCGTGAGTGTTTCCATAATTGGATTGGTAATAGCTTCGAGTGTTGCAATACTGTTTGTTTGTTTTTCAACATCACAAATGGCTTTGTCCATCCGTTTTTTCATGACTTCTTCTAGTGAAAAGGCCTTGATGATTCGAATGCCAACAGCCGTTTCCTGTACGATTTTGATAATTTCACCAAGTGAAAGGAGCTCTTTTTCCATCAAGCTGCGAACGCGTTTTAAAGCCATTCGAACGCCTAAAAAAGCTAGTGGTCCTACGATTAAAGTAATGGAGATTAACACAAAGTTTTGAATGAACATGACAAGCAACAGACCACTAACGGAAAGCAAATCACGTACAAAAGTTGTGATAATAGTATCAATTATATTACGTACGGCTGTCGCGTTATGAGTTACACGAACAAGAAGATCAGATGAAGTGTTATTATGATAAAAAGAGACTCCTTGTTCCATAAGTCGTGCAAAAATTTTACGCTGTTGTTCAGCAATGATACTATTGCCTGCTTTGTTTAGAAAGTAAGTTTGGAAAAAAGTTGCAACTCCTTTGAGAATAAAGATAAAAGCAATGAAGCTAGAAATCAAAACAATCATAGGAAAATTTTGTGCATCAATAATCTGATTAACAACATCCCGCATAATCCATGCACTGGTTGCTGTGGTACAAGAAATGATGATCATTGAGAAGATAGCCGCACTGTACCAACGCATATGTTTACGAAAATTTTCTCGCAAAAGGCGGATAATAAGATGTTTGTCAAAAGAGGAAATTTGTTTTTTAGCCATGAAGAGCTTCTATATTCTCTCATTATTTTATGCAAGATTGAAACACTCTTAATTAAAAAGCCCCTTAATCTTTTTTACAAAAATAGCTTTTTCTTTCAAGGTTCATCACATCAATTTCACGACGGTGAGAGTGAAGAATGTAGTGCAAAGTTTCTGTGAAAGGTATAACGAAAATTCGTTGTTCATCATTATTTTTAGTTTTCAATAAAAGGTACCGGCGAGTTTCTCTATTGTATTTACCAATTTCCATATTGTGATAGTCTTTGGCACTTGAAATGGTTCACAAAAAACATTTCTGCTTTTTTAATAATTTTATGTATCATCTCCATTTGTGATGTGTAAGCAAACAATTTTGCCGCATTGCATGATAAGAGAGATTGAAATAAGAAGACCTTACAATGTTTGAGCTTTCTCATTAATATGCAAAATAACGAATTCTTCTTATAAATTGATAAAGCATTATTAAACTCTTAAAAGGATTTATACACATTTATAAAACCTTAAAAGCACCACAAAAATTCTATGTGGTGCTTCTAAATAATACTATACACATCATTTTGATGCGTTGCATGCGAATATTATTCCAATGCAAAACTATTTAGGTGCTATCACCATCATCATTTGCCGGCCTTCAAGCTTTGGCTCCAATTCGATTTTGGCAATTTCACTTGTATCTTCTTTTACACGCTGAAGAAGCTTTAATCCAAGATCTTGGTGAGCCATCTCACGACCACGAAAACGCAAAGTAATCTTTACTTTATCACCATGATCAATAAAGCGATGAACAGCCTTGAGTTTAACTCCATAATCATGGACATCAACATTTGGGCGCATCTTAATCTCTTTGATTTCGATGACTTTTTGCTTCTTACGTGTTTCAGCAGCTTTTTTTTGGGTTTGATATTTTAATTTTCCCAAATCGATGATTTTACATACAGGTGGCTCCGCATTTGGTACAATTTCAACCAAATCAAGTCCCGCATCTGCAGCCATAGCAAGAGCTTCTTGTATCGCAACAACTCCCTGATGTTGTCCCTCATCATTGATAAGCTGAACATGAGGTACCCGAATATCCTGATTTGAACGTGGTCCGTCTTTTTGGGTAGGTGTCATTTTAAACGGTTTACGAATGGTTTATGCTCCTTAAATTTTGATTCAACTACAGTTAATTTAATATACAATTATGTACCTAAAAACAACTATAATTCGTGTTATTTTCATTATTTGATTTATTACTTTTTGGAATGATTTAGATTATAAAAGTTTTTCTCTTAATTTAAAGAAATTGTTTTATAGAGGATAAAAAATCATGGATCAAAATATTCCTTGTCAGTTTTTTTCATTTGAGAACACCGCACTTGCAGTACGCTATCGCAAGGGGCGCCAATCTCCAGGTTTGGTTTGGCTTCCTGGCTATCAATCCGATATGTTAGGAAGTAAGGCAACGTTAGTTGATCAGTTTGCTCAGAAGAATGATTTGTCTTGTTTACGTTTTGATTATTCTGGACATGGAGAATCTGAAGGTGATTTTTTTCAAGGAACAATTTCGCGTTGGGTTAAGGAAAGTTTAGCGACTTTTGAAACCTATTGTGAGGGTCCACAAATTTTGATTGGTTCCTCTATGGGGGGGTGGATTGCGCTAAGGCTTGCAATGATGCTAGCACAGAAAAATAAGAAGCTTGCTGGCATGATATTGATTGCTCCAGCACCTGATTTTACACAAACATTGGTGGAACCAAAATTAGGCCCAGAAGAATGGAAGATTTTGGAGGAGAAAGGCTATATTGAACGACCTGCAGTTGATGATACAGAGCCAATGCCCTTTACAAAAACATTGATTGAAGATGGGCGCGAAAATTGTGTTATGAAAGGATGCATTGATGTTGGATGTCCAGTCCATATTCTACAAGGGATGGAAGATGAAGATATCCCCTATCAGCATACATTGACTTTACTTGATCATTTACCTCTCCATGATGTAACATTGACACTTGTTCGTGATGCGGATCATCGCTTTTCTCGTCCACAAGATTTAGATTGCCTTGAAACAGTATTGAGATCTTTTATTAATCAGATTAATGCAAAGTAAGGGGTACATTTATTGATGAAGATAAAAATATATGAGCATTTCTAAACAGCATTTTATTTTTTCTGAGCGCTCTGTACCTGTACGGGTGCGGGAAAATAAGTATGCGCGCCGTCTTACCTTACGTATTGATGCCAGAAGTCAGGAGATTTGTGTAACAACACCACCAGCAATAAATCTCTATGCGGTTGAAAATTTTATTGAAAAGCATCGATCTTGGATTGAGGCACGTCTTGCTCATGTACAAATCTCTCATAAAAATGCTTATCTCAAAGAGGGGGCGACAATTCCCTTATTGGGTGTTTCTCATACCATAAAGCATAGAGAGGGACGTGGGGTAACAGAAATCATTACAGCAGATGCGGAGCAAGGGCCTGAAATTATTGTTTATGGTCAATTAGAATATCTCCCAAGACGCATTGCTGACGTTTTGAAAAAACAAGCGGCGCTTATTATAACGCCTTTGGTGGCACATTATGCTCATCAGGTAGAGCGTAAAGTCAAATCCATTTGTTATAAAGATACGAGAAGTCGTTGGGGCTCTTGTTCAATCGATAAGCGTCTTTCTTTTTCTTGGCGCCTTATTATGGCACCAAAAGAAGTTGTTGAGTATGTTGTTGCCCATGAAGTTGCTCATCTTGTTGAAATGAATCATGGGCCAAGATTTTGGGCTCTTTGTGAAGAGCTATGTCCTGATAGTAAAACATATCGTGCTTGGTTGAAAGAAAATGCTCCTAGACTGCATGCAATTAATTTTGATTCATATAATTTAGAGGCGTAAAAAACTTTCAAATGAAGGCAATATTTAACGGAACTTTTTGTTGAGTGTTTTGTTGAGTGTGTGCTTGCTCATGTATAATGAGGAAGCCATTGAAGCTCTCAGCACGATTGTTCTCCCCTGCTTGGTTTGCTGAGTGTCTTCAATGTTTTGCTTTATCTTTTTTGTAATTCAGCGTAATAACCCTAAGTTCCGATGACTTATAAAAAATGGGAAGGTTTTTTATGTCTGTTCTTACAGATCCACTTCAGCTATTACAGGCACTTATTCGTTGTCCTTCTGTTACACCTCATGAAGCAGGGGCTTTATCAACTTTGGAACAATTTTTGAAAAAAATGGGATTTCACGTCGATCGCCCTGTTTTTACGGATAAAAATACAGATAATGTTGAAAATCTTTATGCAAAAATGGGGAGTGAAGGACCCCATCTTATGTTTGCGGGTCATACGGATGTCGTACCGCCAGGTGCATTGGAAGATTGGACTTACCCACCTTTTGAAGCTGTTATAGATCAGGGGAAATTATATGGGCGGGGTGCTGTTGATATGAAGGGTGGTATCGCTTGTTTTATTGCGGCTCTAGCGCGAGTTCTTGAGAAACGACCCATTAAAGGAAGGGTAAGCCTTTTAATTACTGGTGACGAAGAGGGGCCTGCTGTTAATGGTACGGTAAAACTTCTCAAATGGGCAGAAAAAAAAGGCGAAAAATGGACTGCGGCTCTTGTGGGAGAACCAACAAGCGTAAAGACTGTTGGTGATATTATCAAAATTGGTCGCCGCGGATCGATTTCTGGTGTCATTACCGTGAAGGGTCGTCAAGGTCATGTTGCTTTTCCAGAGAGGGCTGCCAATCCCTTGCCTTTGGCAAGTAAGCTTATTCAAGCATTGACACAAATCGTCTTAGATAAAGGGACAGAAAATTTTCAACCCAGTAATTTAGAGCTAACAAGCATCGATACCGGTAATTTAGCGGTCAATGTTATCCCAGCGCAGACAACAGTTCATTTTAATATACGCTACAATGATCTTTGGACAAAAGAAACACTGATGAAGGAAATTGAAAAGCGTCTTGCTTTGGTGCAATCAAAAAACAATGGTGATCAATATCCCTCTTATCAGCTTGAATGGATTCCAAGTTTAGGAGATGTTTTTTTGACCAAAAATGATAAACTCATTCAAACTTTATCCAATGCTATTAAAAGTGTAACAGGGAATATACCAGAATGTTCCACTTCTGGTGGTACTTCAGATGCGCGATTTATTAAGGATTATTGCCCAGTGGTTGAATTTGGCTTACCAGGGCAAACGATGCATATGGTAGATGAGTGTGTAGCCCTTGATGCAATGGAAACACTTACTACTATTTATGAGCGTTTTATTATTGAATTTTTTGCATAAAGAAAAGGTTGCTGGTTCAAAAATACCTTTATCTTGTTGTGCCATAAGATATTGCCATTTATGGTGTGGTGATACGAGACTCGTAAAACTTAATATATTAAGTAGTCTTAGAGTAAGTAATGAATATTCTTAAGTTGGGATTCTTGCCTGTAGAGTCTTTAAGTTAAGTGAATTACATAATTGAAAAGCCAAAAGAGACCTGCTTGAAGAAGCAGAACTGTTTAGACCATATTGGATTGAAAATATTCGTTCTTTAAGGTGTAGAAAGGCGGTGCAATCATATATGGAAAACAATGAATATTATATCATCATTGTGTAGTGACAGGTTGAAGCCATGAAGACACACAAAAACATGCTGCTATTGTAAAAAGTTCGTACAACATAAATGCGCTCATTCACAGCTCATGTTTTAATATGGTTTCTGAGCTCTCACAAAAGGCACTTCTTGTTCCAATTAGACTCTCTTAGAATAAAGACTATAGGAAAAGCGCTTTAAGTTTATTTTATTTCATATATTTTGCTCTGCTTTTTTTGTCCCCAAGAACTTCCGTTGCAATATCATTACGAGATAGAAGGTGAGGTTATTTAATCAGCTTTAATATTGGTTATGATAAAGGTACACAGAAATTCTTTTGTAGCATCACGTTGACTTCTTTAGCCAAGGATTGTCCTAGTATTATTCTCAATTTTTTAATTAAATAACTTTAAAGGACGCGTATAGACACTTATAAGCATATACGCATACAAGTAAGATCATATGAGATTAACATCGTTTCACTCGCTAACAAAGCAATACCGATTCATATTTAGTATATTTGTCATTTGAGTGCATTATTTGTTTAGTAAAACTCATGATGTTGCTGTTACCTATAAATTAATACCGATCATACGGCCGCGTATCTCAAATAAATATTGGTTCAGTATTTTTTGCGATAACAGCTTTTACATGCCAGAATAGGATAAAAGCATTGTGTATATCTATTTTTTATAATCTCTGAAACAGACATACAAACATAACCTCATTGAGGGAAAATATAAAAGGTATAAAGGTGAAAATCAGCGTGCTTTTTTTACTTTCTTTTTTATTCGGCTTTACGGTTTTCAAAAGTAACTAGAGTAATATCTTTTTAAATAATCAGAGACTGATGCATGGCTTCATGCTTATTTCTCTGGTTCTTTAAATGGTGCCACGATTTCATAAAGAACAATACATTATCGTATTATGCATTCACATACTTGTTTTAAAGAAATTTTCTCAATGTTTGTCACATTTGTGCTACTACGGTGCTTATGAATGTTGTAATATAAAATCTATAATGCCTCCCCATCTTTATGTTTATGAAAAATAAAGTTAGAGCACCATACACTTTCTAGCTCAAAATATTGCAATAGCTTTTAGCACTTAAGAGTGTTCATAAGAGGCCTTTTTACTCCTTTTTTATAGTTTTTATCCACATGCTTCTCCCTTTTTAAGGTGTAAGCAAATGGCGGTAACTAGCTTGCTATAAATAGTTTTGAAATGAGAGAATCTCACGATATTCTAATCTCACCTTTGCTGTGAAAAATGATAATTATGATTAAAATAAGTATGTTGTTATAAAAACTTTAGTTTGCGAGTTGGCTGATGATGTGATCAAGAACAATACGTCCTTTGGTTGTTGCTTTTAAGCGTTGGTTATCCACCATTTCTATCAATTCTTGGTGTTGTAAATCGATCAGTTTTTCCATTGGAATGCGTTTAGGGCTTAAGGTTTCATAGCGTATAAGTTCTAAGCCTTCGCAAAGGCGTAATCCCATAAGGAGCATTTCATTTGCCTGTTGTTCAGTGGTTAAATGTTCCGTTTCAATACAGCCATGTCCTGTTGTTTCTACCAAATTAAGCCACTGTTCGGGATGCTTTTCATTTATTGTGACATAACGTTCGCGGTTTTCAAGGTGTGATGACAATGTTTTTGAACAGAAAGAGGAATGATTCGGTGTATGCTCAATGAAACGTCCATGTGCTCCTGGACCAAAGCCTGCATATTGGTGATAACGCCAATAAAGAAGATTGTGTGCTGATTCGGCACCGGGCATTGCATGGTTTGAGATTTCATAGGCAGGAAGTCCATGTAGTGCCGTTATTTCTTGAGTAAGATGATACAGATCTGCTGCTAGCTCTGATGGGGGAAGGATAAGTCTTCCTGCATCATGAAGCCGTTTAAAGGCGGTTCCTTCTTCGATCGTCAATTGATAAAGAGAAAGATGGTCCGCTGCTAAATCAATTGCTTGTACAAGTTCAGATTTCCATTGTTCAAGGGTTTGTTCGGGGCGGGCATAAATGAGATCAAAAGATAAACGTGGAAAAATTTGCCGTGCTAAAGTAATAGCGCAAAGAGCTTGTTCCACATTATGGAGTCGGCCAAGTTTGCGCAATACTTTATCATTGAGCGCTTGTATCCCTAGAGATAAGCGATTAACACCTGCCGCACGGTATCCACGAAAGCGCTCTGCTTCCACACTGGATGGATTAGCTTCTAATGTAATTTCAACTTTATCATCGACTACCCATTTTTTTGCAAGTGCTTGCAATAGGGCATCGACAGTTTGCGGCTCCATAAGAGAAGGGGTTCCTCCACCAATAAAAATACTTGTAATATGGCGTGGGCCTATTTTGTGGTATTGCGTTTCTATTTCGCGCTTAAAGGCGGTGACAAAACGTGGTTGATCAACACCATGGATGCGAACATGCGAATTAAAGTCACAATAAGGACATTTAGCTGCACAAAAGGGCCAATGAATGTAAATGCCAAAAGGTTCATTCATGAGAATGCTAAAAGGTTTTCTGCCAAAAGTTTGAAAGCACGTGCGCGATGTGAAAGAGGGGGAATATCATTACATTTCCAGTTGTGTTTTTGCTCTGTTGACATTTCTCCAAAGGTATTTTCATATCCATCGGGTAAAAAAATAGGATCAAAACCAAAGCCTTTGTCTCCCCGTGGAGGCCAAATGAACGTTCCTTCAACGCATCCGCGGAAGTAATCTGCATGAGCATCAGGCCATGCAATGCAAATGACGGATATAAAACGGCATTTCCGTTGGTTTTTTTCTCGTGCTCCGACTTTTTGGAGTTCATTTTCTATTTTTTTCATAGCTTTTGGAAAATTACGTGTACCATCGGCTTGAATTGCCCAATCAGCGGTATAAACGCCTGGCGCACCCTCCAATGCATCTACCTCTAAGCCTGAATCATCAGAGAGGGCAGGAAGTCCTGTCTTTTTTGCTGCTGAAAAAGCTTTAATATAAGCATTTTCTTCAAATGTTTTTCCTGTTTCTTTTGGTTCTGGCAAGCCCAGTTCTTTTGCCGATTGTATTATTAAACCGAAAGGCGTAATTAAAGTAGTGATTTCATGCAATTTTCCGGTGTTATGTGTAGCAATGACAAGTTTTTTATCTGCTATGCTTCTCATATAGATTTCTCCAAAAATGAAAGGGGAATTATTTTTGTGCTAAAAATCGGCTTAAATGCTCATACACACATATTCTGCTTGATTTTACATGATATGATTATTTTACATGTTTTATGATATTTTGTTCCAATAAAATTTTTTATCTTGTACGAAGATAACCTTGCAAAGATAGGAAAGACATGTCTTTTTTATGATAGCATTTTTATGGTAAATTTCCAATTTTCTGCTTGCTCTAAAGGGTAAAATTTTCTACTTACAGCGGTTTTTAATCAATCTAGATTCTTTTGACAAGTCCCTACAGCAGACCACTTTACAGATCAACTCTTATCTTAAATATTTCTCACACACTCTAACAAAAAATATTTCCTGCGTAATTTATCAAGCATCACTCTGAAAGGTAGCATTTTACAGCTCAATAGGATAATATGTTTTTATACTACTTTAGACTATTTGACCAAACCTTGGCAAAACTTATATAAGAGATGAGGATTTTAAAAATAGTGAAACAATTGTGATGAAACACAAAACTATTGATAATGAACTAAAATATCTTGATGAGCGTTCGCGTGATATTTTTCGCCATATTGTTGAAGCTTATCTTAATGATGGGGAACCTGTAGGGTCACGTAATCTTTCGCGGCTTTTGCAACAGACATTATCACCTGCAACGATTCGTAACGTGATGAGTGATCTTGAACATCTCGGTTTGATTTATGCACCACATGTTTCTGCGGGTCGAATGCCGACACAATCAGGTTTACGCTTTTTTGTTGATGCATTTATGGAAGCGGGTGATTTGCCAAACGAAGAGCGAGAAAATATTGAAATGCAAGTCAAAGAGGCTGGTCATGCACAATCGGTTGAACATTTTCTTGTTCAAGCAAGCCGAGTTCTTTCAGATCTTTCACGTGGGGCAGGGCTTGTTTTAGCAACGAAACAAGAAGGAACATTGAAACATATTGAATTTGTGCGCCTTGATAGGGAGCATGCTCTTGCCGTTTTGGTGACTCAACAAGGTGAAGTTGAAAATCGTATTGTTCATTTACCAGAAGGGGTTACTCATGCACAATTGACGGAAGCAACGAATTTTCTCAATGCCCATATCCAAGGGCGCACACTAAGTGAAGCTAAAGGGGAAATTGCCCGCTTATGTGCAGAAACACGGGCTGCACTTGATGATTTATCGCATCATCTTGTTGAAACGGGATTAGCTCTTTGGGGAGGAGAAGATGCTGATCATAAAATACACCTCATTGTTCGCGGGCGTAGCAATTTGCTTGAAGATGTAAAAGCAGAAGAAGATTTAGAACGGTTACGCCATTTGTTTGATGATCTTGAAACGCGCGAGAGTATGGCACAGCTTCTCGATTTAACGGATGAAGGTTCTGGGGTTAGAATTTTTATTGGTTCAGAAAATAAGTTATTTTCTCTTTCTGGTTCTTCTTTAGTTGTAGCACCTTATCGTGATTCACAACAAAGAGTCATTGGTGCTTTAGGTGTTATTGGTCCTACACGGCTTAATTATGCAAGGATCGTGCCCATGGTTGATTATACAGCTCAACTTGTGTCACAGTTATTGCGTTAAAACGATGCAAGTAAGTATTTGTACTATAAAAGCTCATTGTATTATATACATTGCTACCCCTTGATTTTTGTCTGTAGAATTTCGATATCGAGAATAACGAATCTTATGAAGGAATAAAATTTTTATGTCTGATGAAAAAAACAAATTTACTGACGCTTCATTTGAAAATTGTGATTTAAAAAATCCAGCTGATCGTAATACACTTAAACAGGCAGCCGATGAATTTTTAAAAACACATAAAACAGAGGAACACGAAGTCGTTGAAACAGAAAGCAATGAGGTTAGTGATCTTTTAGCGTCTTTGCAGGATGAAAATAAAGAACTGAAAGATCAGCTTTTACGTCTTGTTGCAGATATGGAAAATCTTCGACGCCGTACTATGCGAGATGTGGCGGATGCAAGAGCTTATTCCATTGCTAATTTTGCACGGGATATGTTATCGGTTTCTGACAATCTCAATCGTGCTTTGGAAGCTATTCCAGAAGGTGCACGGGAGAGTGATGCTGGTTTGAAATCATTGGCAGAAGGCGTTGAAATGACTGAACGTGCCATGATGGCAGCATTAGAACGTCATGGGGTGCAAAAAATTCATCCAGAGGGGCAAAAATTTGATCCTCACTTTCATCAAGCGATGTTTGAAATTCCCAATGCTGATGTTCCAGATAATACTGTTCAACAAGTGGTTCAGGCAGGTTATATTATCGGGGAAAGGGTACTACGTCCAGCTATAGTGGGTGTAGCTAAAGGAGGAGCAAAAGAAGCTTCTGTTGAAGCTGATTCGGCTTAAAACACATCAATAACAAACCTCTATCGTAAAATGCAGTATTCCCTGCAGTTTCATATATATAGGGTCTTTTCTCAAAGAGTTTTTAAAGGGTGTGACAAACACCCTTTTATTTTTGAAGTGGCCAATTTCCTTTTACAACATACACGGCATCGCTTGAGGGAAATGGCGATGAAAATAAAACAAAATGATCAACCTCAAAAGGAGGAAATGAAAAATTCCTTCGAAAGAACAGATAAGGAACAAGGTCTTCAGGTTTAGTATCAAGCAGTCGCGCAATAGTAATATGTGGAGTAAATTCTCTTTCATCAGGTGTTAGACCTAAATGGCTACGGATAGATTGCATCTTTTCGTGTAGAAGATTGAGAGCTTTACAAGGTTTAATGCGAATAACAAGAGAGGGGGCAGTATTTTCTGAACCAAAAATATCAAAACCATCTATTTGTAGCATAAAAGGAGAGAGCTTTATTGTGTCAAAGGCGTGCATAAGTATATCTGCGGTAGAACTTTCAACTTTGCCAAAAAAAGATAAGGTGACATGAAAATTTTGCGAATTAATCCACTGCGTATTTGGTAAGCCACTTTGCAACGACACAAGTTGTTGTGTTGTTTGTTGAGGAATTTGAAGGGCACTAAATAGACGACCCACAATATTACCTCTTTACAATGAAAAGATGCCACTCCAAGCACAATGATAGATAACGAGAGTGTGTTGTCTACCAAAGAACATAAGGCAATAGTATAGAAAAATAATGTTTAAAAAATGCTTACCATAATTATGAATATACACAGCTTATTTGTTTTAAGAAAATGGTTATGATATTGATAAGAATTGCGTTTTCAGGATCTGTATCACAATGATGTGCAATGGAAGATTACTTGTGTATTATAAAGGCTACAAAGTTAGCAGAAAATAAGAAAAGTTGATAGATTTTTGATGTGCGAAATTATTTTGACATTTATCTTTAGCCTAAAATAAAGCATACTTTAATACAAGGTAAAGAGTTCTCTTTTCTGTAAAAATTTAATTATATGATTAAGTCGGGGAATAGCCATAATACGCAAAACTATTCAAATTGGTCAAATAATGTTAGGAAAGGAAGAAAAAAATCGAGCATAACAAAATTACTATAAGCTTTTACATTTATGATAATTATGCCAATCTATAATGGATATGAATATTGGTATAAAAGCGGGAAGAGAAATTAAAATTCAAAATAATGATCGAAAGTTCCTATTTTCTAAGAATTATCATCTTTGTTTATGATGAAAAAGCACTAGTTTTCCTCTCCAAAGTTGTTATTGATGAGCTTTTCAAGAGCATTAAGAGCATCTGTTGCTTCTGGTCCTGAAACACGAATGGTGAGGTTGCAACCGGATGAAGCCGCTAGCATCATAAGTCCCATAATTGATGATCCGCCAACAATTTTCCCGTCCTTTTCAACTTCAACAGTAACATTAAAATTGTCAACAGTTTGTACAAATTTTGCAGAAGCACGTGCATGCAACCCACGTTTATTACAGATATTGAAATGACGACTTATACATGGGAGGGTATCTTTGGAAAACATTGGTATTTTATTATCCGCTATAAAATCATACTTGGTACATTAATATATTTACGCCCTGCTTCTTGTGCTATTCTTAACGCGTCTGATAATGAAATATCAGGACATTTGCGAATAGAAATCAGTTTAATAAGCATGGGCAAATTAACACCCGCAATCATTTCAACGCGTCCTTTTTCAATAGCAGGAATAGCTATATTTGATGGTGTTCCACCGAACACATCTGTTAATATGATGACGCCATGATCCGTATCTGTATCGGTTACTGCGGCTATAATATCACCTCGGCGCTGATCTATATCGTCATCGGGATAAACGCATATTGTTGCGAACTTTTCTTGTACTCCAACAACATGTTCCACGGCATGTAAAAATTCGACAGCCAGCTCACCGTGCGTTACAAGCACGAGTCCAATCATTTACGCAAACTCCTGTTAACTAATAAGACCCAACCATAGTTGGTGGGAAAGACATTGTACAAGGCTTTATCTTGCTGCCAAGAAAAATTTGCAAACAAAAGGCAAAAATTGTGATTTTTTTATCTTTAGAAAAAAATTAGACAGATTTTTGCCATACTTTTCTAAACAAAAATGCTTCAATAGCTTGACAAATGGCTGTACAATCGGCTTCACGAAGAGAGGGAAGTTTTAAAAGAGGAATGTGCAAATTTTCAAATTGAAAAGTTTTATTTGTGGAAAAACGTTCATATTCCGGACCGAGAAAAATAACACAATCGATAGTTGTGTGCTTTTCAAATTCTATCATATAAAGACCAACGCCACGAATCTCGATGCCGCCCTCTAAATTATCAGGAGTGTATCCGTGAAGCTTTCCATTTTCCGCACGCAACATTGTATAATCATCACTGATAAGCTTCGCTTCACGTTTTGACCACTCAGCGCGGTCAAGCAAAGAAAGGGTGATGGTTGATTTTCCTGATCCGGATGGACCTATAATTAACAGCCCCTTGCCGCCTAGTTGAAGGCAATTTGCGTGGAGTATTTCACATTTTGTTTTCATGTCTTTTACTTTGGATAAAAGATTTATTTAGCAAGCGGAAGCATGATAGTAAAACGTGCACCAGTTTTACACTTCCCAAGTGTAGGATCAATAATATTTTCGGCTGTAATTGTCCCATTATGAGCCTCGATGATTTGCCGACTAATAGAAAGGCCAAGTCCAGAGTTTTGTCCAAAAGCATCTTCATTTGGTCGATCTGTGTAAAAACGTTCAAAAATGCGTTCAATATTTTCTGAACGAATACCTGGGCCATTATCTTCAATGGTTAAAATAAGGATTGAAGCATGACTTTTCATAGTAATGCAAATTTTGCCACGATTCCGAGGAATAAAAGAACGCGCATTTTCAAGAAGATTTGAAATCACTTGTCCTAAACGAAGTTCATGTCCCAATACAAGATAAGCTTTTCCATGAGAACGTGGGACAATATTAAGGCTTATATCAATAGTTTGCGTATTACGATACACTTCCTGAACAGCATGAACAAGACTTTCCAAAAGCGGTGTCATATCAACAATCTCTGCGGTTTCTCGTGCAAGCTCTGCATCGAGTCGCGATGCATCAGAAATATCTGTAATCAACCGATCAAGGCGGCGCACATCATGTTGAATAATTTCCAGCAATTTTTCTTGTGCTTCTTCATTTTTAGCCAGAGGGAGCGTTTCAACAGCACTGCGTAGAGAGGTGAGAGGATTTTTTAATTCGTGGCTTACATCAGCAGCAAAGCGTTCAATGGCTTCAATACGCATATAAAGGGCATTAGTCATATCACGAATAGAAGTTGAAAGGTGACCAATTTCATCTTCACGCATTGAAAAATCAGGAATTTCTACACGCTGATTATTACCATTACGCACTCGATTAGCCGAGGCAGATAATTTACTTAATGGATGGGCAATCGTATGGGCCAAAAAGAGAGAAAGAACCAAAAGTACGCTACCTACAACGGCAAAAACTTTAAAGATAACCAGTCTTTCGCCTTTTACAATGTTATCAATATCGGAACCAGTGGTTGAAAGAAGAAGAGCTCCAACCACTGCGCGATAGCGTTGAACAGGAACGGCAACAGAAACAATTAATTGCCCTTGTCTGTTGCGTCTTTTAGCCGTAGCAAGAGATCCGTTTAATGCGCGGTACACTTCTGGATAAGCAATACCACTGGTTTTTGTTTGTTCTCTGTCAAGAGCAATACCTTTGCCATAAAATGCGCTTGAATACCATGAAGTAAGGCGATCCCACATGTTTTGTTCTGTTTTAAGTGGGGGTAAATCATAACTAAAAACTTCTCCACTAGAATAAAGAACGCGCGAATCAAGAAGGAGAGTAGCATCACGATCATAGATACGTGCTCTTGTCGTTTTAGGTGTAATAAGACGCCGTAAAAGAGGGGCAACTTGCTCAGGGTTAATAGGAAAATCCCAAGAATCGGTTGATTGAGGAGCGGGTGTAACGCTTTCACCAGTCTGTAACTCTAAGAGTTTTTGAGGGTCAATGAGGATAGAATTTGTATCTACTGTTGCAGAAGCAGCAATAGCCCCAGCAATAATTTTTCCTTGGGTACATAAACTTTTGATTTTTGCTTCAATTAAACCATCGCGAAATTGGTTAAGGTATAAAATGCCTGTAACTAAAACAGCAAGAGCAGCAATGTTTAATATAACAATGCGACGTGTGAGGCTGGAAAAAAGCAATTGTCTAAAGAGACGTTGTGTTCGAAGATGCAAACGAGCGAACATAAGAAATGGCGTTGAGGATGTACCATTAACGGTTGTTTTTTGTAAAGTTTCCAGTTGAGAATTGTCTGTCATCGATTTGATTGCCATTCAAATTTTTGCGACAAAGTAGTTTTATACCTCGTGGAAACGATAACCTACACCATAAAGTGTTTCAATCATTGCAAAATCATCATCCACTTGTTTAAACTTTTTACGCAGACGTTTAATGTGACTATCAATGGTGCGATCATCTACGTAGACTTGATCACTATAAGCAGCATCCATTAAAGCATCACGACTTTTTACAACTCCTGGTCTTTGTGCTAAGGTTTGCAGAATCAAAAATTCCGTAACGGTTAAAATAACAGGTTTATCTTTCCATGTACAGGTGTGGCGTTCTTGATCCATCACAAGATCTCCGCGTTTGAGAGAAGAGGTGGAAGAAGTTCCTGTAGAAAGCGGTTGGTTACGTGCATTAGAACGGCGTAAAATAGCTTTCACGCGTTCAATAAGAAGACGTTGGGAGAAAGGTTTAGTAATAAAATCATCAGCTCCCATTTTGAGACCAAATAATTCATCAATTTCATCATCTTTAGAGGTAAGAAAAATAACTGGAAGATCAGATTTTTGACGCAAACGACGCAAAAGTTCCATCCCATCCATTCGGGGCATTTTAATATCAAAAATAGCTAAGTGTGGAGGGTGAAGTGTGAGACCCTTGAGTGCAGATGCTCCATCTGTATAGCTTTCAACCCGATATCCTTCTGTCTCAAGCGCAAAAGATAAAGATGTCAAAATATTGCGATCATCATCAACAAGTACAATCGTTTGCGTGATTGTTGGTGTATCTTTCATGGTTTCTTAGACCTTTCTATTGCTGTGGTAGCAAATTACCCACACTTATTTATATGGGAGTTCATATTTTTTTTGCAAAACAAATATGATACAAATTGTAGCAAAGTAAAAAACCTTTTGTCATTACTGTAAAATCTTGTTTTGCTTTCATAATTTATAATGTTTCTACGTCTATTAAGATCCCTTCATTTGAGAGAAAATTTTCATAAAGGCTTTTTTTATCAAGGTTTATTACAAAGTTTATTATTGTATTTGTCTCATAATTGAACAGATGTAGTTTTGATTGTTGAAGTTTAGAAAATCTGCCTATGTGTTTTAAGAGCAAAGAAAAGAATGTGGCAATATATGCACAAAAATTTGTTTCTGCTACACGAAAGGAGGTCGTAATGGGATTTTTTAATTTTATTAAAACCGTAGGGGAAAAGTTAGGTATTGGGGACCATGAACCAAAAGAAAAGGATTTTAAGAGAGCATTTGATCATTTTCAACTCGGTACAGAAAAAGTCAATATTCAAGTTGAAGACGGTAAAGCTATTTTAAGCGGTGAAGTTCCAGATAGGGAAACACTTGAAAAAGCACTGCTGGTTGTTGGCAATTCACAAGGTATCTCTTCTGTAGATGTTAATCAATTAAAGGTTATAGATACAACGCCTAGAAAAACTTCTCGCTTTTATGAGGTTAAATCTGGTGATAATCTTTGGAAAATTGCTGAAGAGGTTTATGGAAAAGGGCAAGGTAATAAAAACACATTTATTTTTGAAGCCAATAAGCCAATGCTAAAATCTCCCGATAAAATTTATCCTGGACAAGTTTTACGTATTCCTGAAATTGACCATAGTTAATTCATCAAAGGGGATAATTTTTTACTGATGGCATTAAACAAAAAATAAAGAAGCGTAAAAAATTTCACGCTTCTTCATTTTATAAAGTGTGTATTTATAATAAAAGGAGCTTAGTGAACAGGAGAGGATTTAGAAGGTGATGGTACTTTCATAGCGTTTACAGAGAAATCAACATCAATGGTTCCTGCTTTCTCAAATGTTAATTTTGCGCTAATTTTATCACCTAACTTAAATGGTTGTGAAAGCCCCATGAACATAATATGATCACCGCCAGGCTTAAGCGTGATTTCGCCATTTCCCGGAATTTCAATGCCATTGTGCATTTTTTCCATTTTCATAATATCATTAACGACAGCCATAGAGTGTATCTCTGTTGTTTTTACTCCGTTTGTGGAAATAGAAACCAAACGGTCTGGGGTATTACTGTGATTAATAATGTAGAGATAACCGCTACCAACTCTTATACCTCTAGGTGTTTCGCGTGTCCAAGGATTGAGAATTTCTATGTCGCCAAGTTTATATTGCTGAGCACCTGCTGGCAAGGTTATACCAGCAAAGAGAAGAGCACACACGATATTTATGATAACCTTTTTGTATGGATATTGTGTATGTATTATATTCTTAAAGATGAGATTTGTTATTTTTTTAATAATAGATGTCATCATTGATTTACCCTCCTTCATAAGATTCACACTTTGAATATTTTTATTTTAGCAGAGCTTTTATTTAAAATAAAAGAAAGAAATGCTAAAATGAAATTGATTTGAATATAAAAATCATAGAATTCTTGAAATTTAAAAGAAGACAGTAAGATTTACAATGACAACACACCTCTTAACGCTTCCGTGTTCATCTCATAAATAGTATTTGCAAATGGTATAAAATCTATGATGCACTACTATTTTACTTAATGAAGATATAATACAGAACAATCATCAACTACTTTACCAATTTTAATATTATGACAGCTCTTGGCATTTTAAAGCGTTTATACAGAGGTATTTTTATATATTTTCAAAGTTCAAAATTATACAGTTAAGAAAAAACGCTTTAGATGAATTTAAAGCACAGATTTCAAATAGCCGCAAACAATGAGACCGTTAGAAGGAGAATTTTTGAAAGGAGATCGATAGATAATACCTTTACTGATATGAGCATTAGATATGATGACTATTTTAGTCCAAGGAAAATTTATAATATTTGTGATATAAATTATTCGCCTTTTAAAAAGCTTTTACGTGAGTATGATTTTATCAATGATGAGAAGATCAAGAGCGAGAGTGCAATCATTCTTTTATTTTTTAATTTTTATAGAAAGATATATTTTTTGAGAATTGCAAGAAAAATATATTATGCTCTCAAGTCTCTCATAAATATGGTATTTATGGGTCATTAGAGTGCCTATTTTAAAATAAATTTTTTATTTTGGAGATGTTTCTCTCATTATTCTCTTGTAGCAATAAAAGCCTGTTCTTATATACGAGGCAGCAAGGCTTGTTGCGACTTGCAGTTTATTATTATTTATATTGCTTGAAGCAATATACGGGCTTTAGGTGTTATGAGGAGCTATCTTAAAAAGATGCTTTATGAAGGTTGAGGTAGCTTGCTGAATGGAGATTATAATATGGCAAAAGTAATTGGTATTGATTTGGGGACAACGAACTCTTGTGTGGCTGTTATGGATGGCAAAAACGCAAAAGTTATTGAAAACTCAGAAGGAGCGCGAACAACACCTTCCGTTGTTGCCTTTACTGATGGGGGGGAGCGGCTTGTTGGGCAGCCTGCTAAACGGCAGGCGGTGACAAATCCTGAAGGGACAGTTTTTGCAGTTAAACGTTTGATAGGGCGCCGTTTTGATGACCCTATGGTTGAAAAAGATAAAGCGCTTGTTCCTTATAAAATTGTTAAAGGTGACAATGGTGATGCATGGGTTGAAGAGGCGGGAAAGAAATATTCTCCGTCACAAATTTCAGCTATGATTTTGCAAAAGATGAAGGAAACAGCAGAATCTTATCTTGGTGAAAAAGTTGAACAAGCCGTTATTACGGTTCCTGCTTATTTTAATGATGCGCAACGTCAAGCCACGAAAGACGCAGGTAAAATTGCTGGACTTGAAGTTTTACGGATTATTAATGAGCCAACTGCTGCTGCTTTAGCTTATGGTTTGGACAAAAAGGACGGAAAAACAATTGCTGTTTACGACCTTGGTGGTGGTACATTTGATATTTCAGTCCTTGAAATTGGAGATGGCGTTTTTGAAGTTAAGTCAACCAATGGGGATACGTTTTTAGGGGGTGAAGACTTTGACATGCGCTTGGTCGGTTATTTTGCCGATGAATTCAAAAAAGAACAAGGAATTGATCTGAAAAATGATAAACTCGCTTTACAGCGCTTAAAAGAAGCGGCAGAAAAAGCAAAAATTGAGCTTTCTTCGTCACAGCAAACAGAAATCAATTTACCATTTATCACGGCAGATCAATCAGGTCCCAAGCACTTAACAATGAAATTGACTCGGGCAAAATTTGAATCTCTCGTTGACGATTTAGTGCAGCGTACCATTGAACCTTGTAAAGCTGCGTTGAAAGATGCTGGATTAAAGGCCGGTGAGATTGACGAAGTTGTTTTAGTGGGTGGAATGACACGTATGCCCAAGATTCAGCAAGTTGTGCAGAGCTTCTTTGGTAAGGATCCACACAAAGGCGTTAATCCTGATGAAGTGGTCGCAATGGGTGCTGCCATCCAAGGAGGTGTATTGCAAGGCGATGTCAAAGATGTGTTGTTGCTAGATGTAACACCTTTATCTTTGGGTATTGAAACCTTGGGTGGGGTTTTCACACGCCTTATTGAGCGCAATACCACTATCCCGACGAAAAAATCGCAAGTTTTTTCGACAGCTGATGATAACCAGAGTGCTGTGACGATTCGTGTTTTCCAAGGTGAACGGGAAATGGCAAGTGATAATAAGTTATTGGCTCAATTTGATCTTGTTGGTATTCCTCCAGCCCCACGTGGTATACCTCAAATTGAAGTTACTTTTGATATTGATGCGAATGGTATTGTTAATGTTTCGGCCAAAGATAAGGGAACAGGTAAAGAGCATCAAATTCGTATTCAGGCATCAGGTGGTTTAAGTGATGCTGATATTGAAAAAATGGTAAAGGATGCAGAAGAGCACGCGGCTGAGGATAAAAAACGCCGTGAAGGTGTTGAAGCTAGAAATCAAGCGGAGGCTCTTATTCATTCAACTGAAAAGTCGCTCAATGAATATGGCGATAAAGTATCAGCTGAAGAAAAGGGACAGATTGAAACAGCAATATCTGATTTGAAATCTGCGCTTGAAGGCAGTGATACGGAAGAAGTAACAACAAAGATGCAAAAATTAGCAGAAGTCAGTATGAAACTTGGACAGGCTATGTACGAAGCCTCACAAGCAGCGAGCGCTGACACTGAAACAGAGGCAAAGAATGATGATGTTGTTGATGCTGATTTTGAAGAAGTTAATGATAAGAAGAAATAGTGTCAGCATATGTGTTGATTAATTGATAAACCCGGCCTTTGAAATATAAGGCTGGGCTTTATTATTTGAGATAAGTTGCAACTTTGTTGCTAAAAATATAAATTAAAAGCAATATTATCCATAAAGATGGATGACAGAAAAATTATCAGGAATACATGATGAAGGTTGACTATTATGAAATTCTTGGCGTGACTCGCGAATGTGATGATAAAAAGTTGAAATCTGCTTTTCGTAAGTTGGCAATGCAATATCATCCTGATCGCAACGCGGGGGATAAAGAGGCAGAGCGAAAATTCAAAGAAATTGGCGAAGCCTATGAAGTTCTTAAAGATCCCCAGAAGCGTGCTGCTTATGATCGATTTGGCCATGCGGCCTTTGAAAATAGCGGTGGTCAAGGGGGAGCAAATCCCTTTGGTGGTTTTGCTGCTGGTGGTGGATTTGCGGATATTTTCGAAGACTTTTTTGGTGAGATTATGGGAGGGACACACCGTAAGCGTGGTGATAGTCGCGAACGTGGCGCAGATTTGAGTTATAATATGGAAGTGACTTTAGAAGAGGCATTTTCAGGAAAAACTGCAGAAATTAATATTCCCAGTTCCGTTACGTGTGATGTTTGTGAAGGATCAGGAGCGAGAAAAGGCTCTAAGCCGCAAGTTTGTGGAACATGTCATGGATCTGGTCGTGTGCGTGCTGCACAAGGTTTCTTTTCTATTGAGCGAACATGTCCTTCATGTCATGGACGTGGTGAAACTATTACGGATCCATGCCCCAAATGTCAGGGGACACGACGCATAGAGAAAAAACGTTCATTGAGCGTAAATGTTCCAGCTGGTATTGAAGATGGAACGCGTATTCGCCTTTCTGGTGAGGGTGATGCTGGTATTCGTGGTGGCCCCAATGGTGATCTTTATATTTTCCTTTCCATTAAACCGCATGAGTTTTTTCAGCGAGAAGGAGCAGATCTTCACTGTCGCGTTCCTATTTCAATGGTAACAGCTGCTTTAGGAGGAGAGTTTGAAGTTTCCGACCTTGATGGTGTTAAAGCACGCGTTAAGATTCCAGAAGGGACACAAAATGGACGTCAATTCCGCCTTAGAGGCAAAGGTATGCCCATGTTGCGCCGTCAGCAAGCAAGGGGTGATCTTTACATCCATATCACGATTGAGACACCGCAGAAATTAACGCAAGAACAACGTGAATTGTTGCAAAAATTTGAAAAGCTCTCAAATCATGAAAATTCACCGCAATCACATGGTTTTTTTTCACGTATGAAAGAATTTTTTGAAAATATTTCTGGTTAAAATATGTGAATGTTCTCAGAATAATTAGAGAGAGCTGTAGGAAAGTTATTTTCATTAAGTTTTCTATTATCTCATTGTCTTTGAAAAGCATTTTTTCTTGAAAAGAAAAGAGAGAGACAGCTAATTTAGGATAAACTCCTGCTGCTGATAGTTTTTATATTTCATGAGTTTTATGGATAAGTCTTATTTTTGAGTGTCTATGACATTTTAAAAAGGGCTTATCCATATAAGAACGCAATTGAGTGATTGATAATAAATATTACCAGTGTCATGATAACTGCCTTTATGCATTCAGTATTTTTTGTATTTCTTTTTAAAGGCTCTATAATAAAACTGTAAAATAGGTAGCAGCTTGCCAAGAAACGCTAAATAAGCTGTTAGGCAATCCATCTTTTTCAAATAAAGTATCAACTTCTTATAACCGATTTTATTTTTGGCATTTTTCATAGTTTTAATCACTGCTTCCTTTAAAATAAGGGTTATTTTATTTGGAATAGCTTTTACATGCCTCATCTTAGCTTTTAGCCGTAATCATGTCTTTTTAGATGCGGATTTAGTTTTGTATTTCTGATGTCATAAATAGTTCTTCCAGATAATAAAAAACGCTATAATCAAGTTTATTTTGTTCCAAAGAAATTGTGGAATGAGATAATGTGTGTTTAATGCTAAAGAATACATAACAAAACACGTTTTGAGGTATTTGATGTATCTCTCTTGTGGGAAAACAGATTCGATGGAATTCACTTAATTGAATTTATTGGCATAATAAAAAGTTGGTGGGAAGATAGAAGACGTTACCTTTAAAAAGAAAAAATAAATACAATAAAAAAATAGCACAATATGCTTAGAAAACAGCACGACATATTATTGAAATTGTTAGTGATATGGAAAGAGAAGTATACGAAATGAATCTTTTTTCATAAAATAACATAATTAAAATAATACATTAAAAGAATTAACAATTCTAAAAAACATTGAATAATTCAAGCATGTATCGCTATGCAGAAAGAAAAACTTAATGACCGATCATGAAAAATGAGAAGTTTTATAAAACCTTACGAAGAGAGTAATCTAAACAATTAAATGCTTTTACGAAGATGCTTTTGAAGAGCTATCACAATATATGGATAATGTTGCAAAGCCTTTTTTCGATTTTACGATATAAAAAGATAAATTATTATTATAAATCAACTTATTATGATTCTCCATGAGGAGCGTTCAATCGACATTTCCTCATGTTTAATGATTGAGAAAAAGTCAAATTTTTAAAACCAAAGTTATAGTTTATTGGGATAAGCTATAAAGCAGTTGAGTGATTTCTTAATCTTGGGAATATGTTAATTTTATTATTATAAGAAACTTTATTTTTATCTTATAAAATCAATGGTTGTATATATTCCTATTCATTGTTAAGTATCCGTAGGGATAAACTAATGAGTTGAATGTACGGCTTAGCTTCAAAATTTTGCTTTTCAATTTTATATATAAGATCATAAAATAATGACATTTTTTTACGTCTATTTTGTTTAATTTTTCGCTGTCAATTTTTAAAGGAAGTTTTTTGTATTTCATTTTGCTATTCCTTTTTCGTAATTTAGAGGAAAATTGACGATTTTCAGGGGAGGGGGTGGATAGAGTAAAGTTTGGTTTTATTGTTTTCACTTTTCCTAAATTTCATTAAGAGATGGTAAAAAGTGATGAGGAGGCTCTATTGATGGATGATGCTAAAAACGGTGATGTAGATGTTTTGGAAAAACAAGCAGCATTTTTATCGTCTGCTTTACCTTATATGCAAAAATATGAAAATGAAACGGTCGTGGTAAAATATGGCGGCCATGCTATGGGTGATCCTGCTTTGGGGCGAGCATTTGCGCGTGATATTGCTCTATTAAAGCAATCGGGGATCAATCCTGTTGTTGTTCATGGTGGTGGGCCTCAAATTGCTGAAATTTTAATGAAAATGGGGATTGAATCACGATTTGAAAACGGACTACGGGTAACCGATGAGCGGATCGTTGAAGTGGTTGAAATGGTTTTAGCGGGTTCCATAAATAAAGAAATTGTTGCTCTCATCAATGCTGAGGGTGAATGGGCAATAGGATTATGCGGCAAGGATGGCAATATGGTTTTTGCCGAAAAGGCTTATAAAACTGTCATTGATCCTGATTCGCATATTGAACGTGTTTTAGATTTGGGGTTTGTTGGTGAGCCTGTTGAAGTTGACCGCACATTGCTAGATCTTTTAGCATCTTCTGAAATGATACCAGTTCTTGCTCCTGTAGCTCCAGGACGCGATGGTAAAACTTATAATATCAATGCTGATATTTTTGCTGGAGCTATTGCTGGTGCATTAGAGGCTAAACGCCTTTTATTTCTCACTGATGTTCCTGGTGTTTTGGATAAACAAGGTAAACTTTTAAAAGAATTGACAGTTTCTGAAGCTGAGAAATTTATTAAAAATGGGACAATTTCAGGAGGCATGATTCCAAAAGTAGAGACTTGCATAAAAGCCCTTCAAAATGGTGTGGAAGGTGTTGTCATTTTAAATGGTAAAACTCCTCATTCTGTTTTACTAGAGCTGTTTACCGAACAGGGAGTTGGAACGCTTATTGTTTCATAAATTGTGGGGAAAATTGGAAGAGAAAGTTTTTCATGGTGAATCTAAAACAGTTTAAATATCCTTTATTAAGTAAGCCAGAATTGGCAATATTTACTGCGACAATATTGTGGGGCATTACATTTTTAGTCATTCACATTGCGGTACGCTATAGTGGTCCTCTGTTTTTTGTTGGATTTCGTTTTATTGTTGCATCTCTTATATGTGGGGTAATTTTTTGGCGCTCTATAAAAGGTATAACTGTTTATGAAGTTTTCGCTGGGATGGCAATAGGTTTAGCCATGTTTTTTGGTTATGCTTTTCAAGCAGCTGGACTTCAAACAATTATTAGTAGTCAGTCAGCTTTTATCACAGCGCTTTATGTACCGATGGTTCCAATCTTGCAATGGATTGTTTTTAAAAAACCTCCCCGTTTAGCTTGTTGGATTGGCATTATTTTCGCTTTTATTGGGCTTGTATTTATTTCAGGACAAAAGCCGGGAAATTTTGATTTTTCAAAAGGCGAAATTTTAACTTTGTTAGGCGCTTTAGCGATTGCTGGAGAAGTCATACTCATCGGAATTTTTGCGAACAAGGTTGATAGTCGGCGTGTAACCATTATTCAGTTATTTTTTAGTGGTTTTTTTTCATTTGCTTGTATGCCTTTGATGGGAGAAAGCATTCCTGAATTTTCGTGGGTTTGGTTTAATATTGGTATAGGATTGGCATTAATGAGTGCCATCATTCAATTAGCTATGAATTGGGCACAAAAGTCTATTTCCCCTACGCGTGCGACACTCATTTACGCAGGTGAACCGGTATGGGCTGGTATTGTTGGGCGTTTGGCTGGAGAACATTTATCTCCCTTAGCTTTATTGGGCGGTTTGCTTATTCTGATTGGGATCATTGTGGCTGAATTACAACCTTCACAATGGCGTAAAAAAAATAAAGCAATTAAAAAAATTGATTAGCTATACATTTTTTTATTATGATTTTATTGCATGAGATTTTTGCTTGTAGAGTTTTCCTTTTTGGAGCTTTTTTAATATTAAGATGATTAAGAAGTTCTATAAATTATTCCAGTTTTTGCATACCAAATTGGAGAAATAGTATACTTCTATCTGTTTGTCTAATTTCTAAACTGGGCAGACAATCTTCATTGAGCCAAAACATGAGGTGATATAAAGTTAAAAATTAACGCTCATCTTTACGATCATTTTTAAATTCGGCTTTAACAACTTTCAAAAACATCTACGGTAGTGTTTTTGAATAATGAAAATTACGCACTGTCGCACGTTGTTTCTTTTGTCCTTTAATAGAGTTACGCTTCTCACGCAAAATAGAACGCCCACAGTACCGCCCATAACGTTGTACATTAAAGCGTTTTTTTAAAGATAGTTTTCTCAATATACATCATATTCATTGACGGTCTGCATGAAGTATAGAAAAACCACAGAACATCATCATTTTACTTAAAATAAAAGGCACTAGCATTTTCTTTATCTGTTCTCAATATTACGATAGCCTTTGTCATTTGAAAGAGAGAGGCATTTTGACTCATTTCTTAAACGTTTTTATCCATACACTAGCTCTGTTTTATAATGGGGAAGCAAAAAATTTATTGATTCATTATGAGAAGATTTAAAATGAGAGAGGCTCGCGATATTCAGAGTTTTCATTTAAATTGCAAAACAATAAACGATCATTATAAATCAATGCGTTATCCAATGAATCGAAGAGGATTGGTGTGTTTTATCTTTAATAGAAGAAGGAAGGAGTTGTATAAAAAGTATATAAAACATCACTCAATAGAGCACATTTCTAAAGTTTTAAAAATTGAGAAGAAACACCCTCGATATTCATATTATTGTATATAAGATTGCTAAAAAAGCAGATTATTGCGTACAAATAAAAAAGCATTTCTTGCGAATTTTATTGCAAGCCTAAGTGATATACACGCCCATCATATAAATATGATAATACATTGATTTATAATTATAATACAGCATTACTCACATTCAATTATGACCCTGAATACCGTAAAATTTTCTCACGTCAAATCATTTTCATGTTAAATCAATCCAAATCACTTTCTTACACGTCACAAGTGAGTGGGTGGGGACATGTGGGTAAAAACTGTAAAAGAAAAGCATATCTCTTATAAAATTTTTCAAATGTAAAGGATCGTCGCAATATTGAAGATTGGCAAAGTGTGTGATGGTGCCAGCTTACTACAGCATATGAGTTATCAAATAAGATGCGAAAAGATCATTTTAGCAGCCTTGGATTTAATTTAGCAAATAAAGCCTCATTTTTTAGGCTATAAAAAGTTGTGTTTTGAGAAGCTTTTTAGGTTTATATTCTTTTGATAGAAGCCGGAGCATAATTGGTCTTTGCGTTTTGTATTATTCTTTGCTAAATCGCCTTATATGACAATAGATCGCAATTATATTCGTAATTTTTCCATCGTGGCGCATATTGATCACGGCAAATCCACTTTAGCTGATCGTTTGATTCAAATAACAGGTGGGCTTGATACACGTGAGATGAAAGAACAAGTACTCGATTCCATGGATATTGAGCGTGAACGTGGAATTACTATTAAAGCACAGACGGTACGTTTACACTATAAGGCAAAGAATGGTGAAACCTATATTTTAAATCTTATGGATACACCAGGTCATGTGGATTTTGCTTATGAGGTTTCGCGTTCACTGGCAGCTTGTGAAGGTTCTCTGTTGGTGGTGGATGCAAGCCAAGGCGTAGAGGCGCAGACGTTAGCAAATGTTTATCAAGCCATTGATAATTCCCATGAGTTGGTTGTTGTTCTCAATAAAGTTGATCTTCCAGCAGCAGAACCTGAGCGAGTTAAAGAACAAATTGAAGATGTGATAGGCATTGATACATCTCAAGCAGTAGAAATATCAGCAAAAACAGGTTTGGGTGTTCCTGATGTTTTGGAGGCAATTATTGCACAATTACCACCTCCACATACAGGCGATGTTGCAAATCCCTTGAAAGCAATGTTGGTTGATAGCTGGTATGACGCATATCTTGGTGTCATTGTTTTGGTACGGGTGATAGATGGTATTTTAAAAAAAGGCCAAACCATTCGTATGATGGGTACAGGAGCAAAATATCCAGTTGAGCGCGTTGGGGTGTTTACACCTAAAATGGTACAGGTTGATGAATTAGGACCAGGCGAGATTGGTTTTATCACTGCTTCTATCAAAGAGGTAGCAGATACACGGGTTGGGGATACGATTACTGAAGAGCGTCGTCCTTGTGAAAATGCTTTACCTGGTTTTAAGCCGGCGCAACCTGTTGTCTTTTGTGGACTTTTTCCAATCGATGCTGCCGATTTTGATGATTTGCGTGCAGCCATGGGCAAATTACGCTTAAATGATGCGAGTTTTTCTTTTGAAATGGAAACATCTGCGGCTTTGGGGTTTGGTTTTCGCTGTGGTTTTTTGGGACTTCTGCATCTTGAAATTATTCAAGAGCGATTAGAGCGTGAGTTTAATTTGGATTTAATTGCGACAGCACCTTCAGTTGTTTATCGCATGAATATGAATGATGGTTCTGTTAAAGAGTTGCACAATCCAGCGGATATGCCTGATGTGGTTAAAATTTCTTCTATAGAAGAACCATGGATTCGGGCGACAATCATGACTCCTGATAATTATCTTGGATCAATTTTAGAGCTATGCCAAGAGCGGCGTGGGGTACAGGTTGGTTTGTCCTATGTTGGAACCCGTGCTATGGTAACGTATGATTTACCACTGAATGAAGTTGTTTTTGATTTTTATGATCGGCTAAAATCGATTTCAAAGGGTTATGCTTCTTTTGATTATCAAATGACAGATTATGCAGAAGGTGATTTAGTTAAAATGTCTATTTTGGTGAATGGAGAGCCTATTGATGCATTATCGATGCTTGTTCACCGCACGATTGCAGAAAAGCGCGGGCGTTCAATGTGTGAAAAATTGAAAGATCTTATTCCTCAGCATATGTTTCAGATTCCAGTTCAAGCGGCTATTGGTGGTAAAGTTATAGCGCGCGAAACGATTCGTGCTTTGCGTAAAGATGTAACAGCGAAATGTTACGGGGGTGATGTTACGCGTAAGCGCAAACTTTTGGAAAAGCAAAAAGAAGGCAAAAAGCGGATGCGCCAATTTGGAAAAGTAGAAATTCCACAATCGGCATTTATTCAAGCGCTCAAAATGAACAAATAATGAAAAAAGGGGTATTTTCTCTCATTGATTGCGCTTTTGCTTTTGTCGATTGGTTCAGGTGTTTAAAGAACACTTTTAAATAGAATTGCGTCGTGCTTCATGTTCTTGTGTATTGCATAATGGTATCACTTTCTCACGTAAAACAGAATGCTTTAAACAAAATACATTTATGTTGCATATTGGCGTGCTCGTTTTCGTAAATCATCACTCAATACATCAAACTCCATTTCACAACGGGGGATGTAACAAAATATAATGTAAAATACACTGTGAATGATATAAAATCCATTTGGCATTACCGCTTTTACGCGTCAGAAAGGTGCAAAGCGCACCCATCATACTCTTTTTCCGCTCAAAATATTATGACAGTCCTTATCACTTGAGAGAATTCATTAAAGGTATTTCACTCTTTTCTTAAAGTGTTTCTTACCCACACACCAACTGCGTTTGTAACGTGCAAGGAAATGATAGTGATTGATTCACTATGAAAGGATTTGAAATGAGAGAATCCTTGTATTCGAGGTTATTATTCAAGTTAAAAAACGATGAAATATTATTATGAATTAATCTTGTGTCTAAGAACGTAAAAGATCATTAATGGATGTTTTTTCTCGTGTTTTTTGATCAACGCGTTTTACAATAACAGCACAATAAAGGTTTGGGCCTGCTTCACCATTTGGTAAAGGTTTTCCAAGGAGAGAACCTGGTACAACCACTGAATAGGCTGGTACTTCACCAATAAAAATTTCACCTGTTGTACGATCAATAATCTTTGTTGATTTTCCAATAAAGACTCCCATTCCCAAAACAGCACCTTCACGGATAATACAGCCTTCAACAATTTCAGAGCGAGCACCGATAAAGCAATGATCTTCAATGATTGTTGGATTTGCTTGCAGTGGTTCTAAAACACCTCCAATACCAACACCGCCAGAAAGATGGACATGTTTACCAATTTGTGCACAAGAACCAACGGTGGTCCATGTATCAACCATTGTGCCCTCATCGATAAAAGCACCAAGATTGACAAAGGATGGCATCAATATAACATTGGGTGCAATGTAAGCAGAATGACGTACAATGGCTCCAGGAACGGAACGGAAATCAGCACTTTTAAAATCTGCCTCTTGCCAACCAGAGAATTTTGAAGGAACTTTATCCCACCAATGTGTCCCATTGATTCCACCAGTAATAATTTGCATAGGATTAAGCCGAAAAGAGAGTAAAACCGCTTTTTTCAACCATTGATGAACATGCCATTGTCCATTTTTTTGTCGTTCTGCAACACGGATTTCACCTTTATCAAGAAGGTTCAATGCATGTTCAACACTCTCACGTATTTCGCCTTTTGTGGTAGTATCGATAGAATCGCGATCGTCAAAAGCTTGTTCGATAATAATTTCAAGTTGTGTGATATGGGTCATGACGAGAGTTCCGTTAAACAAGTTGAAAGCTTCAAGATTTATTCTCTATGAACTACGCGAAGAAATGTGTTCAGTCAATAAAACGATGAGGAAGTAGGACAGGTGCATGAAAAAAAGCTGTAAAGAAAAAAGAAAAAGGGAGCAAGAAAACTGGACGCCACTTCTCCATACGAAGGATGCTCTACAACAGATCCATAAAGTCTCTAATTCAGCACAGGTGCGTTCCTCTACTTATCGTTTAGCCTATATCGATCAAGATTTTATGATGCGTCCAGAGCTGCGTTCACAACGTATTAGTCTTGAATTTTTAAAGCCGGAAATAACCCTTAAAGAATATGATATTCAATCAACAGTTGTTTTATTTGGTGGTGCGCGTATTCCTGAACCTGGGCAAGCAGCGTGGGCTGCAAAGAATGAAATACAAAAGAAAAATTTGCATGCTATGTCACATTATTACGATGAAGCAAGAGAGTTTGCACGTTTGTGCTCACTTTATTCTGCTACGACACAATATCGTGAATTTGTGGTTGTTACAGGGGGCGGACCAGGAATCATGGAGGCGGGAAATCGTGGTGCTTGTGATGTTGGTGCCCCAACGATTGGCTTGAATATTATTTTGCCACATGAGCAGGAGCCTAATTCGTATGTGTCACCGCATTTGTGTTTTAATTTCCACTATTTGGGGATGCGCAAAATGCATTTTTTAGTACGAGCGAAAGCCCTAGCCATTTTCCCTGGCGGATTTGGAACTCTGGATGAACTGTTTGAGACGTTAACTTTAGTACAGACGGGGCGTATGAAACAGGTACCAATTTTATTGTTTGGCAAAGAATTTTGGAGCAATACTGTCAATTTTGAGTATCTGTCTGCACAAGGTACAATTTCTCCTACTGATATTAATTTTGTGAAATTTGTTAATACAGCAGCAGAAGCTTTTGAAGAAATTCGTTCTTTTTATAAACTGCCTTAACGACTTTTGAGATGCTCACTCTTGAAGGATAATTAATACTCTACTTTGGTTAAATAAAGTCCTGAGGGGGGGGCAACAACACCACAACGTTTACGATCTTTAGCATGAAGAGCTGTTTCGAGATCTTGAGCTGTCCAACGTCCAATACCCACTTCCATGAGGCTTCCTGCGAATGAACGGATTTGATGATGAAGAAAAGAACGAGCTTGTGCATAAAGGAAAATTTCTTCACCTTCTCTTTGAATATCGAGACGTTCAAGGGTGCGAATAGGGCTTTTGGCTTGGCAATGTGCTGAACGGAAAGTTGTAAAATCATGTTGTCCTACAAGCTTTTGCGCAGCTTCATGCATGGCTTCAGCATGAAGAGGTTTTGGTATCCACCACACGCGTTTGGCATTTAAAGCTGGTGGAGAGCGACGATTAAGTATTTTAAAAAGATAATGGCGTTTTACAGCGGAAAATCGTGCATCAAAGTCATCAGGGACATTTTCTACATTTAAGATTGAAATCGCCTCTCCCTGTTTACGTAAAAGAGCATTGAGCGCGTCACGCACAGTATGGGAGAACCAGTTTTTTTCAAAATCAACATGCGCAACTTGTCCCGTAGCATGTACGCCCGCATCGGTTCTTCCTGCTGTTGTTATGGTCAATTGTTGTCCACTAAAGCAAAAAATTGCTTGTTCAAGAGCTCCTTGTATCGTGTGAAGTTTTGCTTGACGCTGCCAACCAGCATAATTTGAACCATCATATTCAAGAGTGAGTTTAAAACGTGGCATCTTAAAAAACAGCAGAAATATGAGCACCTCGCAAAAAGGTTGCGCACTCAAGAATTTTACCGCCAGATCTTTGGAGAGAGGTTATTTCTATCCGTCCTTGCCCACAATGGATAATCAAAGAATCTGGTTCTATCCGTCCAATTTCAAGAGAAGGACCTGTTGTTAAACGACTATCAAGAATTTTTACACGTTCTTCTCGTCCACCGATATTCATATTGCACCAGCAACTAGGAGAGGGAGAGAGCGCGCGAATATGCCTATGAATAAACTCTGCAGGTTTTGTCCAATCAATGCGGGTCTCTTCTTTTCTAATTTTGGCGGCATAGGTGATGCCTTCTTCTGATTGTGGGGTCAGTTTAAGTTGTCCTTTTTCAAGAGTGGATAAAGTCTCTACCATAAGTTCTGCGCCAATATGTGAAAGTCTGTTTGAAAGCTCAGCAGTGGTGGTGTTATCAGTAATGGGGATGGAGCGAGAAAGAGCGATAGGCCCCGTATCAAGTCCTTCATCCATTTTCATGATCATGATACCTGTTTCTTTATCACCAGCCATAATTGCTCGTTGAATAGGCGCAGCACCACGCCAACGTGGTAAGAGTGAAGCGTGGGCATTAAAACAACCAAAACGTGGCGTTTCGAGAATAGCTTTGGGTAAAAGGAGTCCATAAGCCACCACAATAGCAGCATCAACAGAAAGTGCTGCAAATTGCTCCTGTTGTTCGATTGTTTTGAGTGTTTGAGGCGTGAAGACAGGAATGGATTTTTCTTTTGCTACGGTGTGAACAGCGGAGGGGATTAATTTAAGTCCTCGACGTCCTGCTGGACGAGGGGGTTGACTATAAACAGCAACAACATCATGACCTGCATCCAATAAAGCATGTAAAATAGGAACAGAAAAATCTGGTGTTCCCATAAAACTTAATCGTAAAGCCATTACAAAACTGCTTCCTGCATGTTTTTTTCTTTTGCGCGTTTTTTAAATTTTCGTATCACCATATCGCGTTTGATCTTTGAAATGTAATCAATAAAAAGGCGCCCATCTAAATGATCAATTTCATGCTGCAAGCAAGTTGCTAAGAGATCGTCTGCTTCAATTTCTGTTTGTTTTCCTTCACGGTTCTGATAGCGAACACGAAGGCGTTTAGGACGTTCAACCTCTGCAAAATAATCAGGAATAGAAAGACAACCTTCTTTGTAAATATTACGCTCATCTGAAAGCCATAAAATTTCAGGGTTGATAATAACAAGTGGTTTTTTCTGCTCATCTTCAGAATTTCCAGAGACATCTATAACCAACATACGTAGCGGTATACCAATTTGAATAGCAGCAAGACCAACGCCTTTAGCATTATACATGGTTTCCAACATGTCATCCGCAAGTTTTTGGAGAGCTGAATCGACCTGCTCAACAGGTTTGGACACTTCCCGTAAAATCGGATCAGGTAAAGTAACTAAAGATCTCATTGGCATAAGTAGAGATTAATCAATGGTTTGTTATTGGTCAATATTGAATAACGGATTCTTGCGTTTTTTTACAATAAGAGCGTTATATTACAATTTATGTTTGATTCGTTTTTTTCCATACTCGCTGGTGATTTTTTTTCTAAACTAATGCTTTTGCTTTTATTTATACTTGTCTGTTTGGCATTTTTTATGTTGATACATTCTCATCGAAAAAAAGCATTTTTGGAAAATGAAATTGCTGAACGCGCACGTGAGGCACAAATGCAGATGGCTACCTTGCTGAAAACACAAGCTGAAATGCAAGGACGAATGCAAACGATGGCGGAAATTTTTGGTCAACGGCAGGCTGAATTGAATAAATCACTCAGTGAGCAACTCAATGGGATGACAACAAGCTTAGGCCAAACACTTCAGGTACAGACCAAATCCACTTATGAAAATTTGAATCGTTTGCAAGAGCGTTTAGCAGTGATTGATGCAGCACAAAATAATATTCAATCGCTTACGGGACAAGTTGTTCAGTTGCAGTCCATTTTAAGCAATAAGCAGACGCGTGGTACTTTCGGTCAAGGGCGGATGGAAGCAATTATTGCCGATGCCTTACCAACAAACGCTTATGCTTTTCAGGCTGTTCTTTCCAATGGAAAGCGCCCAGATTGTCTCATTCATATGCCCAATAAAGCTCCTTCTCTTGTTGTTGATGCTAAATTTCCTCTGGAAGCTTGGAATGCTATGCGTAAGGCAGAATCAGCGCAAGAGCGTCAAGAGGCAGAACGCCAATTTCGTACCGATATGGAAGTTCATATTCGTGATATTGCACAAAAATATTTGATTCCTGGAGAAACCCATGACACTGCTTTCCTTTTTGTGCCATCTGAATCGATTTTCGCAACAATTTATGAGGACTTTGAGGCATTGGTACAAAAATCCAATAGAGCCCATGTGATTATTGTTTCACCATCTTTGTTGATGCTCTCTGTCCAAGTGGTACAAACCATTATGAAAGATGCGCGTATGCGTGAACAAGCGCATTTAATTCAATCAGAAGTAGCAAAATTGATGGAAGATTTTGGACGAATGGATACGCGTGTTCGCGCACTACAGAAGCACTTTCATAAAGCAGGTGAAGATATAGAGGGAATTTTGATATCGTCCTCCAAAATCATGAAACGGGCAAATCGCATTGAAACTGTCGAATTAAAAGAAAATTACTCTGAACCAACAAAAATGACAACATTGGCTCAGTCGCAAACATTGCGTTTTGCTGATGAGGAATAAAGCAAAGCAAGCTTCTTAGATATTACAAGTTAGATCATGTTCTTTATTGATTGGTAATCATTTTTTAGTATCTCTATCTTGTTTTATTTCTTAAACGAGAGGAATAGGAATATGCGACACCTTTTGTTTTTAGGGGCACTGGTGTTTTTGCTAGAGGGATGCGCAACAACCACTCCCATCCACACAAATAATGCTTGTGCTATTTTAGCACAAAAAAATGGTTTTTTTGACAATTGGGGTAAGGTGTCTCAAAGAGCGGAAATGCGCTATGGAATTCCTATGCCTATTATTCTTGCAACCATTAAGATGGAATCGAGCTTTCGTCACAATGCACGCCCTCCACGCAAAAAACTACTTGGTTTTATCCCATGGAAGCGTCGGTCGACAGCTTATGGTTATGCTCAAGCGCTTGATAGTACATGGGCAATGTATCTTCGCTCTACAGGAAAGTCTTTTGCATGGCGTACGAATTTCGCAGATGCTGCTGATTTTGTTGCTTGGTATCATAGCCAAAGTGTTCAACGCAATGGGGTGAGGTTTGATGATGCATATAGCCTTTATTTAAATTATCATATGGGGCATGGTGCTTATGCACGTAGTGGTGGGCATGTCAGTGCTGCGCTTTCACAGACAGCACAGCGCATGGCAAGGATATCGAGGCTCTATGAACAGCAATTAAAAAGATGTGGATGGCATTAGGGAAGATTTTTGAAAATCTCAATCAGGGAATTGATGGGATAAAATTATTCGAAAGCAAAATTCCACATGATATGATAAAATAGTGTCGTTTTCCGATCGTTCAATGAAATAAATTGTTATTTTTTAGAATAAACTCAAGCAACAGAAAGTTTTTGCAATACACAATATATTTGAAGATACTCTCGACATTTTTACTTCCTTTGTTAAAAAAATTTATAATAGAAACCATTTTCTATTTAGTGTTGGCATTTCGCATTGGGCTAAGTACTAGAGGTTATTGAAGAAAAATTTTAAAATATAATATCATTTTTTATTTTCATTATGCGTATTACTGGCTGATTATTATATGAATATTTTCTTTGTTAAGCGTATAAAATAGCAATTAAAACAAATGCAATTCGGGCATCATAAAAAGGGTAAAATATTCAATATAAAAAAACGAGAAATGCATTAAACGAAAAAACGTTGTTTTGTATAAAGAGGGCGCTACAGTCTTCAAAAAAACTAAGTGTATTTAGTATTGTATGAAATAAAACATAGTCGTCCATCCAGTTCATCTTAATTGAAAGAAGTTATCTTATTGTATTGTAAAAATACTCCTGTTTATAGGATGATAAGGTATATGCAACTTTATACACAATGAATATTCAGGGTAGGGAATATTCAGAGAAAGATTTGTAACGCCTATGAAGTAACAAGTCAGTCTCCAATGTTGTGATAGCTTTTGCATTTGAGAATATTTATGAGAAGCATTTTTATTCTTTTTCTTAAATGGTTTAAGATATTGATTTATAAAGATAATATATCGTTATTCATATTAAAGTAAGAATCTCGAATGGCGTAGGGTTTTATCGTTTCAGATCTCTTGAGGTTGAATCAATAAAACCATTGGCTTGCACATAACAAGCACAATGGGTATGTGGATAAAAACTGTGAAAGAAAAGACTAAAAATGTTTTTTTATGAACATACATTCTCAAATGTAAGAATTATCCGTAACATTGGGAATTAGCACATATAATGATAGCACCACTTTGCTCTTACACCTCGACCTTGTTTATGACGTGCAGGGAAAAAAATTAATTGATTCAATATATTATTTAAGTGTTAATATACCTTAGTATTGAGCAGGTATACGCTACTCAAGGTGGATAATTTTTAATTGGCAGAACATCTGATCAGGCTAAAAATACTCGAAAAAAGTTCTGATTCGCAATAATTGAGAAGTATATTTTAATATTTTATTCTCTACTCTTTGTTTAAGTACTTCATATCTTTAAAAAAGATACCGGTAACCAACATATTATGATATTTGTGGAAATATTGTGGTAAAGGAAATTCAAATTTTGTCCTTTAAGACAAGGCGCAGGTTAAACAGCTCATTTTCTATTTCTGTGCAAAGCATAAAAAATTATCTACTTTCACGGTTGCGACAGTAAATTTTATAATCCAACAAATGATTAAAAATGTATTATAATATCATTAAGATGCAAGGAACAGGCGCTATTGGAATGATAATTAAATAGCACATAAACCTTTTAAATTGATGCACACATCTTTTATTATAATTGATTCCCTTGATAGAACAGTTGGTCTTTTTGGTGGAGCTAAGCGGGATCGAACCGCTGACCTCTTGCATGCCATGCAAGCGCTCTCCCAGCTGAGCTATAGCCCCTATAAAAACAAATTGTCCCAAAAAGACAGTATACAATTCCAGCTTTTCTAGAACGATCAAAATTGAAGATCAAGAAGAATTTACATTCAATAGAAAAGATGTCCTCTTTTACTTCTTTTAAGCATCGTCATCATTAGAAACACCGCCTCCGAGAATATCAGTAACGTCATCATCTTCATCGTCACCATCATGAGACAAAAATGTATCATCATCATCACCAAGATCTACATCACTATCTTCTAAATCAGGAAGATCGTCATCTTTAGAATCCACATCATCATCTTCAAGAAGCATAAAAGCAGATTTTTCAAGTGCTGTATCAAGCTCTTCAGTATCAACTTCTTCTTCATTATTTGCTTCCGCTGCTGCAACTTCAAAGTAAGAACGCGGATAAGAAATCCCTGTATAGGGCGACACAATAGGATCGCGATTTAGATCGTAAAATTTTTTTCCTGTTTCTGGATCAACACGTTTAGTTCCAAGTTCTTGTTTTGCCATAAACCGTGCCTCTTTGATTAACTATTATTCCATTAAAAGATAAATTTTATGGTGCTTAATCGAAAAATAATACCTTTGTCAAAGATAAATACACTGTTCCACAGTGATTTTTTCATGACGTCTTTTAAAGCATGTGCTAAAGGATGCACAATTTCATAAAAGTTAGATAGAATTAAATAGAATTTCCATGCAAAAAGCAATCCCTATAACCACCTATAAATCGAGTAGTCTCTCTGGAAAAATTCAAATACCAGGAGATAAATCAATCTCTCATCGCTCTCTTATATTGGGAGGATTAGCAAGTGGTGAGACATATATTCATGGATTACTTGAAAGCGCTGATGTACTCAATACAGCTGCTGCTATGCAAGCTATGGGTGCCTGTATTATTAAAAAAGAAGACTTTTGGATCATACGAGGAACAGGGAATGGTTGCCTTTTAGCTGCACAAAAACCTTTAGACTTTGGAAACGCTGGAACAGGTGCTCGTTTGGTTATGGGAATGGTTGGTCCGTATCATATGAAAACAACCTTTATTGGTGATGCTTCTCTCTCTAAACGTCCAATGGGACGTATCCTTGATCCACTGCGTCTCATGGGGGTTGAAATTGAGGCAACGCGCGACGATCACCTTCCTTTAACGCTTTATGGTCCGAAAATGGCTAATCCGATTCGTTACCGTGTTCCAATAGCTTCCTCCCAAATTAAATCAGCAATCCTGCTTGCTGGACTCAATACCGCCGGCACTACAACTGTTATTGAACCAGTTCTGACACGAGATCATACGGAAAAAATGTTAAAAGCATTCGGTGCGCAACTTGAAATAGAAAAAGATAACGAAGGTGCGCGTTTGATTCATCTTAATGGTCAACCCCATCTTACTGGACAAACGATTCATATTCCGGGTGATCCTTCTTCTGCTGCTTTTCCAATTATCGCAGCCCTTCTTATAGAAGACTCTGATATCACCATTGAAAATGTTTTGATAAATAACTCTCGAATAGGACTTATCGAAACATTGTGGGAAATGGGTGCTCAAATTGAATTTTTGAACCGACGTCAAACAGGTGGAGAGGATGTTGCTGATCTACGGATAAAATCATCGGTCCTTAGAGGCGTTACGGTGCCCAAAGAACGTGCTCCATCGATGATAGATGAATATCCTGCTTTGGCAGTAGCAGCTGCCTTTGCAGAAGGCAAAACAGTTATGCTAGGAATTGAAGAATTGCGTGTAAAAGAATCGGATCGATTGTCTGCTGTTGCTCAAGGATTAAAAATTAATTGCGTAGACTGTGAAGAAGGTCAAGATTTTCTTATTGTTTATGGAAAAGGTTCTGCCAAAGGTTTGGGGGGTGGGTATGTTGCCACACATCTTGATCATCGAATTGCTATGTGTTTTCTCATTTTTGGGCTTGTGTCAGAAAAACCTGTTACCATTGATGATAAACGAATGATCGCTACGAGCTTTCCAGAATTTATTCCTTTTATAAAACAACTTGGGGGAAAAATCGCTTGAAGCCTTTTGTTATCGCCATTGATGGACCTGCTGCCTCAGGCAAAGGAACCTTAGCACGCAAAATTGCTGCACATTATCGCCTTCGTCATCTCGATACTGGTCTTACTTATCGTAGTGTTGCTCATACGCTTTTACAACAAAATTTAGCTCTTAATGATGAAAAAAATGCTATTATTTATGCTAAAGAACTTGATTTTAATACCTTAAATCCTTCTCTTCTTTCTTCTCATGAACTTGGTGAAGCGGCTTCAAAAATAGCAATTAACCCTGCTGTACGCAAAATTCTTGTCGAAAAACAACGCAACTTTGCTAAAGTTTTGCCCGGCTGTGTGCTTGATGGGCGTGATATCGGAACGATTGTTTGTCCTGATGCCGATATCAAGTTTTATATTCTAGCCAATGTTCAAACACGCGCCAAACGCCGCTACCAAGAGATTTTAAAAAAAGGTGTTCAAGCAAATTATCATGAAATCCTAGCTCAACTTGAACAGCGCGACAGTCGCGATATAACGCGCAAACAAAGTCCACTAAAACCAGCAAAAAACGCCCACTTGCTTGATACGTCAGAATTGAGTATAGAAGCAACATTTGAAATTGCATGCAGTTTTGTTGATCCAATCATAAAAATGCATATAATTGGATAAATTCGTTAAGGTAACTTCCAGCCTAGCGCTAACTTTTTTCCTTTATTCAAGGAAAAGGCTAGGGAGTTACTCATGTTAACACTAACCTAGCGCTCATACCTTATAATACAAGGTATATATTAGGAGTTCTTATGTCACAATACAATCCCACAACAGCGGATTTTGAAGCCCTTTTAACAGAATCTTTTCAAACTAATGATCTTAATGAAGGATCTGTTGTTAAAGGTCGTGTTATTGCAATCGAAAAAGACATGGCCATTATTGATGCTGGTCTTAAAGTCGAAGGACGTATTCCTCTCAAAGAATTTGGAGCTAAAGCAAAAGATGGTTCTTTGCAAGTTGGCGATGAAGTTGAGGTTTACATTGAACGCATTGAAAATGCGATGGGTGAAGCTGTTTTATCGCGTGAAAAAGCACGGCGCGAAGAAAGTTGGGTCCGTTTGGAGGAAAAATTCAATGCTGGTGCACGCGTTGATGGAGTGATCTTTAGCCAAGTAAAAGGTGGTTTTACAGTTGATCTTGATGGTGCCGTTGCTTTCTTGCCTCGCAGCCAAGTTGATATTCGTCCCATTCGTGATGTTTCACCCCTCATGCATAATTCACAGTCCTTTGAAATTTTGAAGATGGATCGTCGTCGTGGCAATATTGTGGTCTCACGCCGCACTGTTTTAGAAGAAAGTCGCGCTGAGCAACGTTCAGAAATCGTACAAAATCTTGAAGAAAATCAAATCGTTGAAGGTGTGGTGAAAAATATTACAGATTATGGTGCCTTTGTTGATCTTGGTGGGATTGATGGTCTCTTGCACGTTACAGATATGGCATGGCGGCGTGTTAATCACCCATCTGAAGTGCTCACAATTGGCCAAACGATTAAAGTGCAGATTATTCGCATTAATCAAGATACGCACCGTATTTCTCTTGGAATGAAACAGCTTGAAAGTGATCCTTGGGAAAGCATCAGTGTCCGGTATCCGATTGGTAAAAAAATTACGGGTGCTGTTACCAACATTACTGATTACGGTGGTTTTGTTGAAATTGAACCAGGAATCGAAGGGCTGATCCATGTTTCTGAAATGAGCTGGACAAAGAAAAATGTTCATCCTGGAAAAATTCTGTCTACATCACAAGAAGTAGAAGTGGTTGTTCTTGAGATTGATCCTTCTAAACGGCGTATTTCTCTTGGCTTAAAACAAACATTTGAAAATCCATGGGAAGCTTTTGCCAATAAATTTCCTGTCAATTCGCAAATTGAAGGAGAGGTTAAAAATAAAACAGAATTTGGTCTGTTTATTGGGCTTGAAGGCGATGTTGACGGTATGGTTCATTTGTCTGATCTTGATTGGAACCGTCCTGGTGAACAAGTTATTGATACTTATAATAAAGGCGATATCGTTAAGGCTGTGGTCCTTGATGTTGACATTGAAAAAGAGCGCATTTCTCTTGGAATTAAGCAGCTTTCCAGCGATAAAGTTGGAGAAGCAGCTGCTTCTGGCGAATTGCGAAAAGGTGCAGTTGTAACATGCGAAGTGATTGCTGTTAACGACAATGACATTGGTGTGAAATTGATTGACCACAACCTTGAGACAACCATTCGGCGTGCTGATCTTGCGCGTGATCGTGATGAGCAACGTCCTGAGCGTTTCGCAATTGGGCAAAAGGTTGATGCTCGCATCACAGCATTTGATAAAAAAACACGTAAAATTTCAGTATCGATTAAAGCTTTAGAAATTGCAGAGGAAAAAGAAGCTGTTGCACAATATGGTTCTACAGATTCAGGTGCTTCTCTTGGTGATATTCTGGGTGCAGCTTTGAAAAAACAAGAACAAGATTAATCATCAATCATTAAAGTTGGTTTTATTATTAAGGTCACTCATTAGGAGTGACCTTTTTATTTTATAAAAAAAATTGTCTGCTTATTTTTAAATTATTGAAACAAAAATTATAAATGCTTGCAAATAAAAACAAAAAGTTTGTTTTTTGTCTAACAACGGTTCACTATTCAGATAAAATGCTTAAAATTTAAATAAAAAACAATGTAATTGAATAACAATGGGACACTATGACGTGCATAATACCTTTCATAAAGTGCTTTTTTTCTCAAAAAGAGAAAAAAGATCATTTTATTAATACGGATTTTCCTCTTCGTGCAATTTATAAGGTACAGGAAGATCTTTATAACTTAGGGCATGATATAGCTTCTGGTAAAGAAATTTTACTCCCTGAATATGAAGGAGTAGGAGATTTTCGCAAGAGATTGAATGAAAATGCTAAACTTATTCTTCATGCCTTTCATACCAGTGATTTTGCTGCTCGAAATGATGAAACCATCGCACCATCTGCTCAATGGCTCATTGATAATCATTACACCATTGATAAAACCATACAAAAGCTACGTCGTAATCTACCCAAGTCCTTCATAAAGCAACTTCCTCTTTCTACACACAAAGCCGGAATACCACGAATTTTTGCTTTAACTTGGCTTTATATTGCGCATACCGATAGCAGCTTTTCACAAGAAACACTCATGGCTATGACCAACGGATTTCAAGAAGTTTGTGCGCTCACAATTGGTGAATTGTGGGCTCTTCCTTCAGTTATGCAAATGCTGCTCATTGAAAATGGCCGTCGTCTTTCAGTACGTATCGAAAAAGCGCGACATATGCGCCATCTTGCTAGTCAAGTAGCTGATAAAATTTCTCTTTTAGAAAATAAAACAAATCTACACTCTCTTTTTACGCAGTATAAACCATTTACTGTTGATCCAACTTTTTCAGCACATTTATTCTATCGCCTGCGCAGTGCATCTGTCGATTCAACCGTAGCATTAACTTGGCTTGAAAAGCAATTGAAAAGCCAAGGCAGTAGCTTAGAGATTGCAACAGCTGATGAACATACCCGACAAGCAGCAGATGGTGTGACCATGGGAAATATTATCTGTTCTCTTAAAGCTATAGATGATGTTGATTGGACAGCATGGTTTGAAACAGTGAGTTGTGTCGATTCTATTTTGCGTAAAAATAGTGATTTTTCTGAAATTGATGCTCACTCACGCAATATTTATCGACAAGTCATTGAAAAAGTTTCTCGCTTTTCGCCTCTTAGTGAACTGGAAGTTGCACATAAAGTTGTAGAAATGGCAAATTCCACTTCTAAAGATATGCCTCATCATTCTTGTGTGGGGTGGTACCTTGTTGATGATGGTCGTGGCATATTTGAAAAGGCTTGTGGGTATATTCCGCCCTTTCTCATAAAATGGACACGCGCTTCCTGTTGCTCAAAATTGAGAGTCATCGCCGTTCCTGTCTCTCTTCTGACGCTTGCTCTTTTGCTGGTAATTTACGCCCTTTTACAGCTATCTGGCATGACACAATGGATGTCTTTTTGCTTTACTGGATTGGCGCTTTTTCCTGCTATCGATGCTGCTTTTGCTTTATTTAACACTGTTGTTTCGTGGTTTGTCCCATCAAAACAACTCATTGGTTATGAATATAAAGAAGGTATTCCAAAACATGCACGGACAATGGTTGTTGTACCTACTTTGATGACATCACGCGCTGACATTGATGAACAAGTGCGCAATCTTGAAGTGCACTATCTTTCCAATCCTAAAGGTGCCATTCATTTTGCACTCATTACAGATTGGGTGGATGCTCCATTGAGAGAAACGCAAGATGATCTTGATTTATTGCACTATGCGCAAAAGAGTATTGATAAACTCAATAGTCGTTATCATCGTGATGAACTTCCGCTTTTCTTCCTTTTACATCGCCGACGCCTTTATAATACAAGCGAAAAATGTTGGATGGGATGGGAACGAAAGCGAGGAAAACTTCATGAACTTAATCGGCTCTTAAGAGGCGATAAAAATACAAGCTTTTATCCTCCCAATCCACATCTTCCCATGGATTGCCGTTTTGTTATGACGCTGGATTGTGATACACGTCTTACTCCAGAGAGCGTCGCGAAACTTGTTGGAAAGCTTAACCATCCACTCAATTATCCCGTTTTTGATCCACAAAGTGGAAAGGTTGTAAAGGGCTATAGCATTTTACAACCACGCATTATTCCTTCTCTTACAACAGGAAAAAAAACATCAATTCTCCAACGGGTTTTTTCTATAAACCGTGGCATTGATCCTTATGTTTTTGCTGTTTCTGATACTTATCAAGATCTTTTAGGAGAAGGCACCTTTATCGGTAAAGGTCTTTATAATATTGATGCATTTGAACAAGCGCTTGATGGCAAAATTAAAGAAAATACTATTCTTAGCCATGATCTCTTAGAGGGAGGTTATGCTCGTACTGCTCTGGTAAGTAGCATAGAAGTCATTGAAGACTATCCAACCGCTTACAATATTGATGTTATGCGTTATCATCGTTGGGTCCGCGGTGATTGGCAGCTTTTGCCTTATCTTTTTCCCCACCGTCAAATAAGTTCCGTGACGCGTTGGAAAATGCAGGATAATTTACGTCGTTCTCTCACGCCACTTATGTGGTTAATCGCAGCATTTGCAGGATGGGCTTTTTTGTCTTTAAAGAGTGCAATCGTCTGGCAACTATTCTTGTTGTTTAGCTCCTTCATTTCACCCATTCTATGTGTATTAAAAACGCTTGTCTCATCCAATATAGATCATTCTTTGCGTGGACATTTTCAATTAATTTGGAACAAAATTGCTCTTACAAGCGCTGATATATTTCTTAAAACGACGTTTCTTGCTCATTCGGCGTATTTTATGACCGATGCGATTATTCGTACACTCTATCGTATGACGATTTCAAAACAGCATCTTCTTGAATGGAAAACTTCTGCCGCAACAAAATCAATACCCAATAGTTTGCGTTTCTATGTTTTTACAATGGCACCAGCATCGCTTATTGGTATTCTTACTATAGCACTCCCTCTTTTTTCTGATAGTTTTGCAAGCTTGGTTGCTTTGCCTTTTGGGATAGCATGGTTTTTTTCACCCTTCATTGCTTGGATTGTGAGTCAACCTTCAACCTTTCAAGATAGCCTTGATCTTTCTTCAAAAGATGAAAAAAAACTCCGTTCTATTGCACGTCGGACATGGCTTTATTATGCAACCTTTGTCAATGCACAAAACAACTATTTGCCTCCCGATAATTTTCAAGAAGATCCTGAACCTCTTGTTGCTCAACGTACATCGCCTACGAATATTGGGGTTTATCTCCTTTCTATTATTGCAGCACGTGATTTTGGCTGGATTGGTTTTGAAGAGACCATCACCCGTATTGAATGTACATTACGCTCTCTTACAAAAATGGAAAAGTTTCGTGGTCATCTCTATAATTGGTATGAAACGGATACACTCAGGCCTCTTTTACCTACTTATGTATCAACCGTTGATTCAGGAAATCTTGCCGGTCATTTGGTAACACTCTCTTCTGCTTTAAGTGAATGGGCTGAAAAACCGCCTCTTTTTTTCCAAAGTGATCGAGAAGGCTTATCGGATGTTCTTGCTATTCTTGAAGAAACTGTCAGAGAAATTCCAGATCATCAACCCAGTTTACGCTCTTTACGCCAAAAAATCGAAGAAAACATCACTCGTTTTCATGACTCTGTCTTCACTTTTTTAGAACAAGAAAATACGGTCCCTTCTCACATCATAGATCTTTCACTTGCAGCCCACGATATTGTGCACTTAGTCGGTGAACTTGACCACAAAATTCAAACGATAGAATCTGCTGGTGCGCTTTCTTGGGCTAAATGCCTTATCGACACCTGTAACGCTCATCATAATGATGCGACTGCTCATTGTGATACTGAAAAATTAAGTAAAAAACTAAACAGGCTGGCTATAATGGCACGGCAAATAGCCTTTGATATGAAATTTGACTTTTTAGAACAGCCTAAACGGCATCTCTTATCCATAGGATATCGTGTTCAAGAAAACAAACTCGATGAAAATTGTTATGACCTACTTGCTTCAGAAGCACGTCTTGCAAGCTTTTTTGCCATCGCAAAAGGAGATATAAAACTTAAACATTGGTTTCGTCTTGGTCGACTTCTCGTACCCATAGGTGGGAAAGGTGCACTCCTATCATGGTCTGGATCAATGTTTGAATATCTTATGCCATCTCTCGTAATGCATGAACCTTTAGGATCTCTCCTAGATCAAACAAATCGATTGATTATTCGTTGTCAAATACAATATGCCCATAAACGGGAATTGCCATGGGGTATTTCAGAAGCCGCATTTAATGCTCGCGATCATTTAATGAATTACCAATACGCTCATTTTGGTGTTCCAAACCTCGGACTCCAACGTGGTCTTTCACGCAATGCTGTCATTGCTCCCTATGCCAGCCTTCTAGCGGCACAATATGCTCCTGCTTGCGCTGTCGCTAATTTAAAACGACTCCGTGATCTTGGAGCTTTAGGAACATATGGTTATTATGACTCTGTTGATTTTACTCCAACACGTGTGAAAACAGGGGAAAAATACGCCATTGTACGCAATTATTATGCGCATCATCATGGCATGTCTATTCTTGCTCTTAACAATGTTATTTTTCAAGGGCGAATGCGTGATCGTTTTCACCGTGATCCCGTTATTGAAGCAACACAATTGCTCTTACAGGAAAGAGCGCCTCATCTCATTCCTATTATTCATACCAAAGCTGTTAATCGTATGCGCAATAAGTCTCAAGCATTTGACGCAGCCCCTTTGCGCATTATTACAAACCCGTTACTCAAACCACGAGCAACTTTACTTTTGTCTAATGGCTTTTATTCTACCATGTTAACAGCGAACGGTTCTGGTTACAGTCGTTGGCACGATTATGCGATTACGCGCTTTATTCCTGATGCAACAGAAGATCAACAAGGTACTTTATTCTTCTTACGTGATACGCATAGTGGACGGTGGTGGTCTGTTACTGGTGAGCCAACACGTGTTATTGAAGAAGACGCTGTCAGCATTTTTACAGATGAAAAGGCTGAATATACAAAAATGGTTGATGGTATTAAATCAACACTTGAATGTCTTATTACATCTGAAGGATGTGGCGAAGGGAGACGTATTCAACTGATGAATACGACAAATAAAGACCGACTCATTGAAGTGACTTCTTATGGTGAATTAGCACTTGCCACGATGGATACAGACCAAGTTCATCCTGTTTTTTCTCGTATGTTTATAGAGACAGAAATTGCTGAGGAAGGCAAAACAATTTTTGCCAAAAGGCGTAAACGCTCACCTAGCGACCCTGATATTCATATTGCTCATTTTGTTTCTAGTACAACAGATACTCTCCAAGAGACAGAAGCTGAAACAGATCGCTCTCTGTTTATTGGTCGGGGGCGATCTATTCATCGTCCCGCTGCATTTGACCAAAATACTCGTTTTAGTAACAGTCAAGGTTGTGTTCTAGATCCTATTATGTCATTGCGCTGCTGTGTACAAATTCCAGCCCATGGCAAAGCAGAACTTATTTTTTGGACTTTCGCTGCTCATACAAAAGAAGCGTTGCATAATCATATTAAACATTATCGACAACCTGATATGTTTCAAAAAGAACTTTCAATGGCATGGACGCGCTCACAAGTTGCACTGTATCAGAGTGGAACTCAGCTTAAAGAAGCCATTGTTTATCAAAAATATGCAACACCGCTTATCTATCCAGACCGCACATGGCGTCTTCCTTCTGAAATATTAGCAAAAATGCTTGGAAAACAGTCTGATCTTTGGCCCATGTCCATTTCAGGAGACAATCCACTCTGTCTTCTTAGATTAAATAACGAGGGAAATATAACTGTACTGCGTGAGCTTCTTAAAGCACACGAATATTGGCGTATGCGCGGTCTTATTGTTGATTTGGTCATTCTCAATGAACAAACATTTTCTTATATACAAAGTACACAACGCGCTCTTGAGTGGGTCTGTGAATCTTATTATCACCACACGCAAAAAGCAGATGAACGCCAACATATTTTCATGCTTCGACGCGATCAAATGAGTGAACAGAGTTTTAAAACGCTTCTTGCATCAGCGCGTATCGTTCTTGATGCCCAAAATGGCTCTTTATCTGAACAACTTAAACGACTTGATGAGAATGATTTTAATCTCACAGTTCGTAAAAATTATCAAGAACCTTATGATCAATTAGACTTGCCAAGATATAACGAAGGACAGCAATTTACAACACAAACTGAACAAAATCTTTTTTCTTCCATTGGTCTTATTAGCCAACAAAAACCATCCTCTTTTCTCCCAAATGGAGAAGATCTAAGATATTGGAATGGTTACGGTGGTTTTAATCAGCACAATCATTATGTAATACGTCTTCATGGACGTACCACTACACCGCATCCGTGGATTAATGTCATTGCTAATCACAGATTTGGTTTTCATGTCTCTGCTGAAGGTGCAATTTTTACTTGGGCTAACAATAGCCGCGATTATCAACTAACTCCTTGGGCGAATGATCCAACGTCTAACCGACCAGGAGAAGCTCTTTATCTGGTTGATCGCCAGTCTTTAAAACGTTTCTCACCCGTTTCTACTGTTGAATGTGACGAAAATATTGTCTATGAGGCGTGTCATGGGTTTGGATTCTCAACTTTTAAATCAACACATTCAGAAATCGCATTAGAACTGACTCATACACTTGATCCCGAAAAACCTATTCGCTTTTCACGTCTTATCCTTACGAATGAAGGGAAAAAACCACGCAGTTTACGCCTTTATAATTATGTTGAATGGGTTTTGGGAAATGTCCGTACAAAATATGCCCCCTTTATTGTTTCCTCTTATGAGACCAGATGGGGTGCACATTTTATTCAAAATCCCTATCACATCGAGAAATCTCAACAAGTTACATTTTTATCAGCGTCCGAAATGCCAACCAGCACTACGACCAATCGCGCTGAATTTATTGGTGCAACGGGAACCGTAACACGTCCAAATGCGATCCGTAAAGCCGCTGCTCTTTCGAATACCATTGAAGCAGGATGTGATCCTTGTTCAGCATTCGCCTATGATATTGATCTTCAACCAGGGCAAACAAAAGAAATCATCTTCTATCTTGGCAGTGCTGAAAATAGGCAAGAAGCTGAAAAATTACTCAATCAAGTACGTGCAAGTGATTTTGAAATTCAGCTCACAAAACAAAAACAGCAATGGAGTGATTTTGTTTCTCCTTTCCAAGTCAAAACACCTGATGCTTCTTTTAATCTTATGGTCAACCATTGGCTTCCTTATCAAATCTACGCATGCCGCATCATGGCACGCGCAGGCTTTTACCAAGCGAGTGGTGCATTTGGTTTTCGTGACCAGTTACAAGATAGCTTGTCTTTGTTATTGCTGGAACCACAATTAGCACGTGAACAATTGTTAAATGCAGCAGCGCACCAATTTCTTGAAGGTGATGTGCAACATTGGTGGTTGCCTGACACAAATGCTGGTGTTCGTACATACATTTCTGATGATATCGTTTGGCTTGCATATGCAACAGCTCTTTATGTCACTACCACTGGTGATGACGCTTTTCTTGATACGCTCATTCCTTTTATTGAAGGTGATGTTCTCAAAAGTGGGCAACAGGATGCTTATTTTCAACCCACCCAATCCCCAAAGGTTGCAACAGTTTATGAACATTGTGTTTTAGCTTTAGACCTTGCCATTAAACGCTGCGGACCACATGGTCTCCCTCTTATTTTAGGTGGGGATTGGAATGATGGCATGAATTTGGTCGGTGTGGAAGGAAAAGGCGAAAGCATTTGGTTAGGATGGTTTCTTGGGTACACATTACAAGCATTTATCTCTTTAGCCAAAAAACGTGCTGACAATAGCCATATGCAAATATGGAGTACGTACCTTGAACATTTAACAAAATGCCTAGAGAAAAATGGTTGGGATGGTGCTTGGTATCGACGTGGTTATTTTGATGATGGAACACCTCTTGGCTCTAAAATCAATGATGAATGTCAAATTGATACCATTGCTCAATCTTGGGCTATCATTTCTCAAATGGCATCGCCTGAACGTCAAAAACAAGCAATGACATCAATGTTGGAACATCTCTATGATAAAAAAGGCGGACTCATTCGCCTTTTTTGGCCGCCTTTTGATAAAAGTACGCTCGAGCCTGGTTATATAAAAGGTTATCCTCCAGGAATTCGAGAAAATGGTGGTCAATACACGCATGGTGCCATTTGGAGTATTTTTGCGTTGGCTGAAATGGAACAAAACGATAAAGCTTATGCTTTATTTTCTATGATAAACCCAATTACCCATGGACAAGATCCTGAAATTTATCGTGTTGAACCTTATGTAATGGTCGCAGATATTTATGCTGTTGAACCACGATGTGGTCAAGGCGGTTGGACTTGGTATACAGGTTCAGCCGGTTGGTTTTATCGCGCCGCAACACAAGCTATTCTTGGAATACAGCGTCAGGGAGACCTATTGTTTTTGCAGCCACATTTACCCTCTATTTGGCCAAAATATGAAGCAACAATGAAGTTTTATGATGCCGTTTATTGCATTAAAGTAAAATGGGGACCTAAAAATATGCTCTATATTAATAGCAAAGAATATACCGAAGTTCATATAGGGATAAAGTTACAAAAAACAGGTCAGCATGAAATTATACGTATTGTCAAATCTTAAAGATTAAAGATGAAAAAAGAGAGCAGACTTTTTATTCTTGTCCAAAACTGTAGAGTTGTTATATTGCACCGCCTATATTAGCCGTGTTGGTGCATAATATTTTAGATTTTATGAAAATGAAAGAAAAAGGTTATGAATCATCCGGATATTGCTAGACGTGTTTACAATCACACTTGGAAACTTGATCCCATTATTCGGTCACTTCTTGATACGGATTTTTATAAGCTTCTAATGGTGCAGATGATTTGGGGGTTATATCCTAATGTTAATGTTACTTTTTCCCTCATAAATCGCTCTAAAACAATACGTCTTGCCGACGATATTGATGAGAGTGAATTGCGTGCCCAACTTGATCATGCTCTTAGTTTGCGCTTTACAAAAAAAGAAATGATTTGGCTTGCTGGTAATACATTTTATGGACGCAAACAAATTTTTGAACCGGATTTTCTTCAGTGGCTTGAGAATTTTCAACTTCCAGAATATGAACTCACCCGCAAAGATGGCCAATATATCCTTCATTTTCATGGACCCTGGGCCCATAGTTCCATGTGGGAAATTCCTGCCCTTGCTATTATTAGTGAATTACGTTCACGTGCTGCTCTCAAAAAACTAGATCGTTTTGCTCTTGATGTACTTTATGCGCGTGCTAAAGCAAAAATGTGGAGTAAAGTTGAACGTCTCAAAAAATTGCCTGATATTAAAATATCTGACTTTGGGACAAGGCGTCGCCATTCTTTTTTATGGCAGCGCTGGTGTGTGGAAGCATTAAAAGAAGGCATTGGTCATTCTTTTACTGGAACTTCTAATGTTCTTCTTGCCATGGATACGGATTTAGAAGCTCTTGGAACCAATGCACACGAATTGCCTATGGTTATTGCGGCTCTCAGCAACAATGATGATGAATTACGCAGAGCTCCGTATCAAGTCTTGCAAGATTGGAATCGTTATTATGGTGGAAATCTTCTCATTGTATTACCTGATACCTTTGGTACAGAAGAATTTTTACGCAATGCACCAGATTGGGTCGCTGATTGGACGGGTTTCAGACCCGATAGTGCGCCTCCTATTGAAGGTGGTGAACGTATTATTCAATGGTGGAAAGAAAAAGGAAAAGATCCACGCAAAAAACTTTTAATTTTTTCTGATGCTCTTGATGTCAATACAATTGAAAAAACCTATCATCATTTCCATGGTAAAGTGCGCATGAGTTTTGGATGGGGCACGGATCTTACCAATGATTTTACAGGCTGTGCACCTCAGGAAATCGAAACTCTTGATGCTCTTTCCCTTGTTTGTAAGGTGACCTATGCCAATGGTCGACCAGCCGTAAAACTTTCAGATAATCCTGAAAAAACGATCGGTGATTCAAAAGAAGTACAACGTTATCTCAATTTTTTTGGTAATAAAAAACGAATTGCTAGACCTATAAAGACATAGTTTCCGGTTCTTTAAAACAAGTATATTGATCCATCATATTGTTTATAAGATTGATTTTTGTCCTACCCTAAGGACGAGGATTCTTAACCTTTGCTGGTCTGTAAACAGTTCGGCTGTTTTTGAGCAGATTCTACTTGGCCTACCACGCATACGCTTCACTTACATAAGGCGCGATAGATAAGACTTAAAAATATTTACGACGCATTAAAAAAATACTTAACGGGCCAAGGAAGTTTAGCCAAGGAGATTTTCTCATTTTAACCCTGTTAAATCAAGCACACTCATCTCCTTGCATGTATGAAGGTTTTCAAGTTCTAAGGGTTATTGTTGTAGTTTGACAGTAGGTTTTATACTAAGTGGGAAGAGGTTGGATTAAGTAGGAATACGTGGTAATTTGTTGTTTTTATGTACAATTTTGACCATTCAATGCGCGTTTTATCAAAATAGATTTTGACACCTAAAATTGCAAAAATTACCGAAAATCAGAAAAAAGTGCGTTTCCATAAATAAAAATGAGAAAAGGCTTTCAAAACCCTTTGAGAACATCTTTAAACTCTTTGAAAAAATAAATTGGTACAAAATCTAGTGTCAAAATATACAAAACCAGATGACAAGCTATAATTGTAGCATTAGGAATTACTAAGGCAAAATTGGAGGATGACAAATAGCATGGTGACTATTGGTGTGCATTTTGAAAGGCAAGGATGATGGTGCTCAAATAGATTTTATACACGTTACAATGAGATTTTACTTTATCCATGTATGGTCTGCTATTATGAAATGAGTAAAGTGTTGGGAGATGTTTCATTAAAATAAATGTGTAAATAACATGATTTGGGAGACCTTTTGTTTTACGTGAGGGGCATGACTTTATTAAAAACAGAGAATGCAATAATATTTTTATTTCGAATAAGCTTTATACAAAGACAGAGAAATTATTTATTCGCATATTATAATAAGAATGCGTGTATATATAAAACCATTTGAAAAACTCTGTTGTTTCTTATGAATTATTCTTAAGTTAATAACAGATGTAACATTAAAGATTGATATAATAGACCGGCTTCTTAACTGTATAAGTATAAAAATGATGGTGTTTAGTAAGCTTTGTATTATATCCTCATTAAGAGATATGAAAACAAACGAAATGTCTTTTAGAAAGAAATGACTATCATATCAATGACTTTTTAATGATGTATATGTAGAGATTCATACAAACATGCTTTACAAAAATAATGACTCTCTTCCATGAATGTGATTTATCATTGTTTACCAAGTGAGAACATTTTGAGTGTTCATAAAAATTATTTCACAAACATATTATTAATTAATTGCGTTCAAAAAGCTTGCTATTTCATATGCATTTTGGAAATGGAGAGCTTATATTCAAAACTTAAAAGTTCTCATAGTTTTTACAAATAAGTTGAAGCTAAAAAGAGTATCCCATAAAGCCTTTTTTATCATTAGGAAGATGGACGTGTTACAATATAAATGGCAATCAGCAATAATATAACCGCAACAAGTAAAGAAATCCACAAAGGAGGGTGTAGCATTACAAAAAAGGATAAAAATCCTCCTGTCATACTCATCATTGCAAAAACTTTAACGAATGGAGAGATTGCTTTTTTTTCTTCCCATCGCTTAATAGGGGGACCAAAAATACGATGATTATTCAACCATTGATGAAAACGTGGAGAAGAACGCGTAAAACACCATGAGGCAACCAATAAAAAAGGCACAGTTGGCATAATAGGTAATACGACACCGATAATACCTAATATAACCATCGCCCACCCTGCTATATAATAGCAGATACGTAAAGGGTGCGATATCTTCAAATCTTTTTTCATTTTCTCGTACTATTTTCCTCTACGCAAAACCCTATACAAAAACATTGTATCTGTTTTTTTCTGTTTACATGTCTGAGTGTACAATTACGCTCTACCCCTTCATGCGTAAGTGTCTTTGCTGTTATAAGTTCCTTGAAAATACCGAATAGCTTACACAATATTATAATCATTTTAAATGATTTCAAGAAAAGAGGAGAGATTTTAGAAAAACAAAAAAATAAAAAGGCTGCAGAAAAAATCAATGCAGCCTCTTAATTAAGAATGCAGTGTTGTGGTGGGAGAAAATTTACTGCATTCACCTGCTAGATATTAGGAGGAAAAATAACCTAGCACCCCAAACTCTAATTAAAATAAAAATGAGAAACAATATATAAAAATGCATGGCTGATATGCATGAATTTTAACACTTTCAAGTCTCTTGAACTGTGTTTCGACGAAAGAAAATCATCATGAAAATAGCCATAAAAATCAACGTCAAGATCAACACAATTGTGGAAGCAGAATCAGAGCCGATAAATAAGCTGAGATAAATCCCTAAAAAACCAGAAAAAGCTGCAACAAGTATCGCGATCATTAACATAAAAGAAAACCGCTTTGTGACAAGATAGGCAATTGCTCCTGGTGCTATCAGTAAAGAAATAACGAGTACGATACCTACAGCTTTCAAAGCCGCAACAATTGTAAGAGAAATCATCGTTAGCAGGGTATAGTGGAGTAGAGATATTGGTAACCCCATTGCACGTCCTTGAACTGTGTCAAAAATATACAGCATAAAGTCGCGCCATTTTGCTGCTAAAATAAAAGTGACAACAGCAGAAATGATTGCCGTCTGCGTTATATCAAGCCAGTTAACACCCAAGAGATTACCAAATAGAATATGATTCAAATCTAAGCTACTATAAATAGACGTGGCTAAAACAAGCCCCAAACCAAACATTGAAGAAAAGACCACACCCATCACCGTGTCCTGTTTGATACGGCTATTGCTCCCTAAAAAACCCGTTAATAGTGCACACACCATTCCTGCAACAAAAGCACCGCAAGTAATCAAAGTCATTGTAATATTCTCTGGACGCATATGCTGAAACCAAGCAAATGGCAAAGAAGTTAAAAATGCGATTACCCATGGTGTTGTCATATAACCAACAACAACACCTGGAAAAACTGCATGAGAAATGGCATCGCCTAACAGCGCCCATCCTTTCAAAATAAGAAAACAGGAAAGCATCGCCATGGGAATAGAAAGAATCATGACAATAAGCATACCCTTAAGCATAAAAGAAAACTGAAACGGAAGCAGTAATTGATCAATCATGATAATATTACACCCTTTTTTGCCGCATTTATGCGTAAGCGCGCAGCAATAAACCCATGTTTAGGAGCAAAAATAAAAGCCAAAACAAATAAAGATGCTTGAAAAAGCACTACAACCCCACCCGTTTGTGCATTCAAAAAATAACTCACATAAACACCCAAGACACTTGTGAAGGTTCCAATTACAACTGCAATAACCAAGATGTTTACGAAACGATCACTTAAAAGATAGGCCGTTGCCCCAGGTGTCACAACAAGACAAATGACTAAGAACGCTCCAACGGTTTGCATCGCAGCAACGGTACAAGCGGCAAGCAATGTGAAAAAGAGAATCTTTAAAAATTTTACGTTTAATCCAATGGCATGCGCATGCGTTTCATCAAATAACGAAACAAGAAGATCTTTCCATTTCAAAAGCAATATAAGCAACGAAACAAAGCCGATAAAAGCCAATTGTAGAATATCTGTTGAACTCACTGCTAAAATATTTCCCAAAACAATCGTATCAATATTAACGGCCATTGGTTTTAATGATTTGAGAAACAACCCAAAGGCAAAAAAGGAAGAAAAAATGAGCCCAATAATGGTATCTTCTTTAAGCTTTGTCCGATGGTTAAAAAAGAGCATTGCTGCTGCTGCAAGACCACCAGAAAAAAAAAGCGCCGAGTGAAAAAGGTAACCCTAAAAGGTAAGCTCCTGCTACACCAGGAACAATCGAATGGGAAAGTGCATCACCAATCAATGACCAACCTTTTAACATCAAAAAAGCCGAAAGAAAGGCACAAACACACCCAACTAACCCAGAAACCCACATTGCATTCACCATATATTGATAGCTCAGTGGCTCAAGCAACCAAGAAATCATGCAACGTGCTCCACTCTTTCAATATCTTCACAAGCTGCAGACTGCTTTCTTCCCATGAAAACATCATTTTTTTTTGCGCTTTGAAGGTCAAAAATATGGTGGTGCAAAGATCCTCCAAAAGTTTTTTCCAGATTTTGCTTTGTAAAGATTTTTTCAGTTAATCCGGAAGCTAACACTGTTCCTTTTATTAAAACCGTATGATCACAAAATTCACGAACAGAACCCAAATTGTGAGTTGAAACCAAGATCACAGCTCCTTCTTTACGAAGATCTTGTAACAAAGCAATGATTTTATCTTCTGTTGTAACGTCAACCCCTGTAAACGGCTCATCTAATAAAATAGCTTTTGCTTTCTGTGCAAGAGCGCGTGCTAGAAAAACACGCTTTTTCTGTCCACCAGAAAGTTCTCCAATTTGGCGCTTGGCAAAAGCCAGCATATCAACACGTTCTAAGGCAATACGAACGGCTTCATAATCTTGTGTACGGGCATAGCGAAAGAAATTCATATGACCGTACCGCCCCATCAATACAACATCTTCAACCAAGACAGGAAAATTCCAATCAACATCTTCACTTTGAGGAACATAAGCAATAAGATTTTTTTCAAAGCTACATCAACGGGCAAATCAAACATGCGAATTTTTCCCTTTGAGGGGCGTACAAACCCCATAATCGCTTTAAATAACGTTGACTTACCGGATCCATTAACACCAACCAATGCCGTAATAGAACCCTTTGGACTTTCAAAATTCACTTCGCGTAAAGCTGTATGTCCATTACGATATGTTACCGTTACTCCTTGGGCAAAAATTCCACATTCCGTCATTGGTTTTTTACTCCCTCTACTAAAGCATTGCTAATACGCCCACTCGTGACACGTAATAAATCAATATAAGTGGGTACCTCACCATTTTTCTCACTTAAAGAATCAACATAAAGAACACCACCGTATTTAGCTCCTGTTTCTCTGGCAACCTGCTTAGCAGGCGCAGGGGAAATAGTGCTTTCAGAAAAAACTGCATGAATATTGTATTTGCGAACCATATCAATAACATGCTTGACCTGCTGTGGTGTTCCTTGTTGGTCAGCATTGATGGGCCATAAATAAAGTTCTTTTAGATCAAAATCACGCGCCAAATAGCTAAAAGCCCCCTCACTGGTCACAAGCCAACGTTTATCTTGCGGTACAGCTTCTAATTCAGCCCTAATTGGATCAATTGTTGCACGAATTTTCTGTTTATAAATTTCAGCATTCTGTTTATAAATTTCAGCATGTTCAGGATCATATTTTACAAAAGCATCGCGAATATTATCAACGTAAATCAAAGCAGAGGTCGGTGACATCCACGCATGAGGATTGGGTTTACCGCTAAAGGGGCCCTCACCAATTTTAATGGGTACAATACCTTTTGAAACAACAACACTTGGAACATCCTTGATATTTTGAAAAAACTTTTCAAACCAAAGCTCTAACTCTAAACCATTCCACAATACAAGGTTAGCTCCCTGAGCACGCATAAGATCGCGTGGGGTGGGTTGGTATTCATGAATTTCCGCACCTGGTTTTGTAATGGATTCAACATCAGCGGCATCACCTGCTACATTGCGTGCCATATCAGCAATGATAGTGAATGTCGTAACAGCTTTAAATTTACCAGCACACAAAGCAAAATTGGGTGTACAAAAAATAACACTTCCAAAAACTATGGTGAAAAACGTTCTTACGTTCATTGATTCTCTCTTTCCTTTATATGCCTTCTTTTTATTGCAAATAATTTGCATTATCATTTAGCAATAGCAGTTATCTTTTACATTTGCAATGAAGGATTAAGAGAAAAAATAACTTTTCAAGATGTTTAAAAACAGTTTTTTCATATTGAAAAAACTGATGATTTAAGCAGCTTGTTTTGGTAATAAAATCCCCTTTCAAGAAGCTCTATAGCTCTTGAGTGCTAAACAAAAAGGGAGTACTCAAACAAGCTCCCACTTCATGTAAAATATCTCATAAAAAATGAGAATACTCAGTAGCGTAAATATGCACCTGTCATTTTGGTAACATTATCCACGATCTTTGAGGCAAGCTTTTCTAAATCTTCATCTGTTAAAGTCCGTTCTATGGGCTGAATAGTTACTTCAATTGCAACAGATTTTTTATCTTCACCAAAGCTTAAATCTTCAAAAATATCAAAAACCTGCACTGAATGAATAAGTTTTTTATCGGCTCCACTTGCCGCCCGAATAATAAGAGAAGAGGCAACAGTTTTATCCGCTATAAAGGCAAAATCACGCCGCACCATTTGAAAAGGTGAGAGTTTCAAAGGAGGACGGCTTTTGGTCGTTTTTTTCTTTGATTCTGGAATTCGATCTAGAAAAATTTCAAAGCCGCATAAAGGGCCACTGACATCTAACTTTTCTAATGTAGCAGGATGAAAAACACCAAAAAAACCAAGAATAATCTTTGATCCAAGTTTTATGACACCTGAACGACCAGGATGATACCAATCCGGTGCTCCAACTTCAATCTGCACTTTCCCAACATCCATATCGCATGCTTCTAAAATAGCTAAAGCATCTGCTTTGGCATCAAAAACATCAACGACGGTTGCATTTCCATTCCAAAAACGCCCAGCCCCTTTAAATTGCTCTGTTCCGCGACGAATTCCACTAACAACACGGTGTTGTTTATCAGGGGTGTCGCCCTCATAAATACTTGAAACTTCAAACAAAGCAAGATCGGAAAAACCACGATCAGCATTTCTTTGTGCCGCCATAATCAAGCCAGGTAAAAGGGAAGGACGCATCATTGACATATCAGCAGCAATAGGATTAACTAATTTAAGCTCTTCTTGACCTCCTCCAAAAGCAAGAGCTTGATTTTCAGAAATAAAAGACCATGTCACCGCTTCTTTCATACCACGTTGCACTAGAGCCAAACGTGTAGCACGTGAACGAATTTGTGCGCATGTTAAAATTTGATCTTTTCCTTCTGCAAAGTTTTCCAAAGGAATAGGTTTAATTTTATCTAACCCATAAATTCTCATAACCTCTTCCACCAAATCGGCTTTACCCATAATATCAGGGCGCCATGATGGTACTTTTACCGTAACGACTTCTCCTTTTCCTTCAACAAAAAATCCAAGTTTTGTTAAAATAGAGATGACTTTTTCAGGTTCTATTTCCAAATTTGTTAAACGTTTAATTTCAGAAAAAGGAAAAGCGATCTGTTTGATTTCTTGTTGCTGATAGCCAACGATCTTCTTTTTAGATACTTCACCACCACAAAGACGTAAGACCAATTCTGTTGCAATCTCAAGTCCTGTTTCTATAAAAGCCGGGTCAACACCTCGTTCAAATCGATAACGTGCATCACTAATAAGACCTAATGCTCTTCCTGTTTGTGCAATGCTTCGCGCATCCCAAAGCGCCGATTCAATAATAATGCGATGTGTTGTTTCATCACAACTCGTTCTTTCACCGCCCATGATACCGGCAATCGAAACAACCCCCTCGTCATCTGCAATGACACAATTCTTAGGGCCCAGATGATAGATTTTTCCGTTCAGTGCTTGAAGCTGCTCTCCTTCACGCGCGCAACGTACACACAAATTACCTTTAATTTTATCTGCATCAAAAACATGGAGCGGACGACCAAGGTCAAAACTGATGTAATTGGTCATATCAACAAGCGCATTAATCGGTCTCAGACCAATTGCATTCAAACGCTGTTGCATCCACTGTGGTGATGCACCATTTTGAACATTGCGCACTTCACGCCAAGCAAAACCTAAACATAATGATGAATCTTGCGAAAAATCTAATGAAACATCGAGAGGTGTTTCAAAGGAAGGATCAAATTTTGACAAGGATAATTCTTTTAATTTTCCCATTCCAGCGGCAGCAAGATCACGTGCAATACCACGAACACCTGTGCAATCGGAACGATTAGGGGTCAAACCAATATCAATAACCGGATCATCTAAACCAGCATAAGCTGCAAATGAACCTCCAATAGGTGCATCTTCTGGAAGTTCAATAATCCCATCATGCTCATTTGATAATTCAAGCTCCGCTTGTGAACACATCATCCCAAAACTTTCAACACCTCGGATTTTTCCTACAGATAATGTTACATCAAGTCCTAGAATATAAGTGCCTGGTAGTGCCAGAACACCAACAAGACCTGCGCGTGCATTTGGTGCTCCACAGACAACTTGAACAGGTGTGGAAGTCCCTGTATCGACTGATAAAATTTGAAGTTTATCTGCATCAGGATGCTTTATTGCTGTTAAAACTTTTGCAATCACAAAACCTTTTAAAGAAGACCGATCATCAACGTAATCAACCTCAAGACCTATAGCGGTTAATTTTTCACAAATTTCATTCAAAGATGCATTTGTTTCTAAGTGATCTTTTAACCAGGACAATGTAAACTTCATTTTAAAACCTCACATGAAAGCGATGACTAAGATCACACATTTCTATTAGGAAAAAAAGCAGGCATATCAAAGCAACGAAAGCCATAATGGTCTAACCAACGCAGGTCAGCATCAAAAAAAGCCCGCAAATCAGGCATACCGTATTTCAACATGGCAATACGATCAATGCCCATGCCCCATGCAAAACCTTGATATTCATCTGGATCTAAACCAACATTTTTCAACACCTGGGGATGCACCATTCCGCATCCTAAAATTTCCAACCAATCCTGCCCTTCTCCGAACTTTACTTCTGAACCAGAACGATCACATTGAATATCTACCTCCATAGATGGTTCGGTAAAAGGGAAAAAAGAGGGACGAAAACGCATTTTTACAGAGGGAACTTCAAAAAATGCTTTACAAAAAGTTTCATGCAGCCACATCATATGTGCAATGGTGGAGGTTTTATCAATGACAAGACCCTCGACCTGATGGAACATGGGAGAATGTGTTGCATCCGAATCCATGCGGTAAGTTTTTCCAGGAATAATGATTCGTATCGGTGCTTTTTGTTTTTCTAGTGTGCGAATTTGTACGGGTGATGTATGGGTTCGCAATAATTTTCGTTCTCCCATTTTATCAACATCAAAAAAGAAGGTATCATGCATTTCACGCGCTGGATGCCCTTCAGGAAAATTCAATGCTGTAAAATTATAATAATCTGTTTCAATATCAGGTCCCTCTGCAAGAGAAAAACCCAACTTTGTATAAATGGCAATAATTTCCTCAATCACTTGTGAAATAGGATGAATGCGTCCCCGTTCTATAGGTGAAGAGCGAACAGGCAAGGTAACATCAACTGTTTCACGAGAAAGACGGGCATCCATTGCCTGTCTTTTCAGAAGATCACGCTTTTGTGCCCATAATTCTAAAATGCGATTTTTTAATCCATTAAGAACTGGTCCAACTTTATGGCGCTCGCCAGCATCCATTTTTCCTAATTCTTTTAATTTTTCAGAGATACTACCTTTTTTACCCAATGCTGCAATACGCACTTCTTCAAGTGCTTGTTCATCACCTGCTGCCTCTAAGGCTAAACAAATTTCTTGTTCCAGACGCTCAATATCATTCATATTTTTGCCTATTTTTTAATAAAGAAAAACCCGCACTCGCAATAGCCAGCACGGGACCTCGAATAAATGAATGCTTTAAGAGAACACGACTGGCTTATTTGACAGCGCCTTCGAAAGCATTAGGTGTCGTATCTTTTAAATATTCTAAAGCTTTTTTTGCCGAAGCAACTAAAGCAGAAAATGCTTCTGCCTCATGGATTGCTATATCTGAAAGAACCTTACGATCAACCTCAATACCGGCTTTTGATAAGCCATCAATAAAACGTCCATAAGTTAAACCTTCTGCGCGAACAGCCGCATTAATTCTCTGAATCCACAAAGCACGGAAAGTACGTTTCCTATTTTTGCGGTCACGATAAGCGTATTGCTTTGAACGATCAACCGCTGCTTTAGCTGCACGAATGGTATTTTTACGACGACCGTAAAAACCTTCAGCCTGTTTAAGAACTTTTTTGTGCTTAGCGTGTGCTGTCACACCTCTTTTCACACGAGCCATATTATAATCTCCTCAAAATCAAAAGCGTAAGGTTTAAATACCATTCGGCAAATAATGCTGAATGACTTTTTTAGCATCTTGTTCACACAAAACCATTGTTCCACGTGCATCGCGAATAAATTTATTCGAACGCTTAATCATGCCGTGGCGCTTACCGGCAGCTGCTACTTTAATTTTGCCTGACGCAGTGATTTTAAACCGCTTTTTAGCGGATGATTTGGTCTTCATCTTGGGCATTTTGCTACTCCGTACATTAATTTATTCAATCAAACATTTTATTCACTCAAGCGGACCAACGCTTGAACAAGCATTTAAACAGCCACGGCATGCCCTGCCGGGCGGCTCTTAAAGACGTTTTCATAAGCTAGTATACACAAAATAGCAAGACCGTATTACAAAAAAATCGGCGCTCCATTGCCGTGAAGCTCAACCAAAGGTGCTGGAATTGCATTTGTTTTGATGGCTGCTTTACATAAATCGGCAATAATGCATTGCGTACATTGTGGTTTACGGGCTTGACAAATATAGCGACCATGTAAAATCAGCCAATGATGCGCATGGCGAATATAATGAACCGGTATAATCTTTAATAATTTTTTCTCAACAATTTCTGGTGTTTTTCCAGGCGCCAAACCAAGACGATTGCTTAAGCGAAAAATATGTGTATCTACTGCCAATGTAGGCTGACCAAAAGCAACATTCAAGACCACATTAGCCGTTTTGCGCCCCACTCCAGGAAGGGCCATGAGTGCTTCACGCGTATCGGGTACTTGACCGCCATAATAATCAATTAAACAGTTGCAAAGCGCATAAACATTACGTGCTTTTGCACGCCAAAGGCCAATTGAACGGATATGATTTGCTATTTCTTCTTCCCCTAATGCAACCATTTTTTCCGGTTGATCAGCAAGGCAAAATAATTCTTTTGTCGCTTTATTAACGCTTACATCTGTCGCTTGAGCCGAAAGCACAACGGCAACTAAAAGTGTAAAAGTATTTATGTAGTTAAGATCACTCTTAGGTGTTGGGCGTTGCACAGAAAAACGGCGAAATATTTCCGCAATTTCATCTTTATTATACAATATACTAGATAAATTTCGCACCTTTGATAATTTTATGTTACTTTGAGGCATTGAACTCTCTTAAATCTTCTCTCTTGAAGTTATCATTCACGCTCGCCATATGAGAGGAGTGCAGCGAACACTTTTATAGAGTTTGGTCAAGTAAAGCCGTTTTAAAGAGGATACTCATGAATGACACATGTGACGCCTTTCTCCAATCCTTTTCTTTTAGGGTTTGAAACCGTAGAAAAAATATTGCAACGTATCGGTAAAGCTGATGAGGCTTACCCAGCCTATAATATTGAACGTTTGCATAAAAGTGATGATGCAAATCATATCCGGATAACTTTGGCTGTTGCTGGATTTAAGATTAACCATCTTAATATTTTACTCGATGATAATCAATTGGTTATTCATGGTAAACAAACAGACAACCAAAATCATCAATATTTATATCGCGGTATAGCTGCGCGACAATTCCAGCGAACCTTTGTTCTCGCGGAAGGGATGCATGTTACAAATGCAGAGTTGAAAAATGGTCTTTTATCAATTAATCTGTATCAACCAAAATTAAAAAAAGAAATAAAACAGATTCCAATTAAAGTCAGTAGTGGTGAGTCATAAAAGTTAAGGCGTAAAGGAACAGTGAAATGGGAGAACACAAACAAAACTTGTCGTTTCAGAACACATCCTACTCTGATGCGGGACAGATTGCCTATTTAAAAAAAGTTTGTACAGATGATCTGGCTAAAAACTTTCCAGATCTTCCACCAATGACCCCAGGCATTACGATATGGGCTCTCTTTGGTGAAACAGGTTATCCTATCATTTTATCCGATGAGCGTTCTATCGCCCTTGCTGGAGCCAATGAGCATGAACTACAAATTGTAACTCTGCACTAGATTACCTTACGAGAAAAAGCTGTACTCTTTATAAATTCTATCTGTTTTTTCGTAAAGGGTGTAATGTGAGTTATAATTAGATTAAGTATTGATTTATATTCATAATTAATTTTTTACAACTGGAATGAGAGTCCCGAATATCATAAGGTTCTCTCATTTGAGATCTTCTTATATTGAAACAATTAAAGTCACTTGCTTGATGTCATAAGCAGGGAGAGCCATGTGGATAAAAACACTTGAAGAAAGGAATAAAAATATCTCTTTTTAATTGTCTCAATTACCAAGGACGTTCACGATATGGGGATAAAAAAATGTATGATGGTGTCATTTTTCTTCTTCATAAGTGTGAAGATGTCCCTTATAGATTTATATTATTCACGGGGGCTGTTATACCATTCATAGGCGCTATCGTGAAATGGGCTCGAGTGCATTGAAAGATGTCTCTTTAAAATGAGTATAAAGGCTATACAAGTGTATTTTGTTTGGTGTGTTTTGTTCTTCCTGAGGGGAGTAGCTCTATTGAAGAGTGTAAAAACAAAAGCATGAGATAATGCGTCATCATTATTTAAAAGATATTTTTATGAATGCGTTTGAAAGGTGTAAAGCTGAATTATAAGGAGATGATAGATTTTTATCACGATTTCTTTATATTCTTTCCAATTCCAGAAATTACGCAAACAGATAGATGCAATATGCTAACCAAATCTGGCATACAAAAATCTGGAACAGTTCGTGTTATACTGAAGCGTTTTGATATTTATCTCAAACGTGGACTTGCACAGGGATTAGATGTTGACTAACAGGTAATAAAAAACAAAGGCTTTATGAAAAAGTTTATGCAGAGCTTTTAATTTTGTGCTTCAAATGCCGCAGTACAAGGTATTTTTCTCTTTTGAATATTAAAGCTCTTGTTTTTATAATGAAGTTACAGCACAACAAGCAAAATGGAATTATTTGAGGGGAAAAAAATAATGCCTTCTTACCGTTCAAGAATATCAACCCACGGGCGTAATATGGCAGGAGCCCGCGGACTTTGGCGTGCAACAGGGATGAAAGATACTGATTTTGGTAAACCCATTATTGCGATTGCGAATTCTTTTACACAATTTGTACCAGGGCATGTTCATTTAAAAGATCTTGGGCAATTAGTCGCACAACAGATAGCAGTTGCCGGTGGTGTTGCGAAAGAATTTAATACCATTGCTGTAGATGATGGAATTGCGATGGGGCACGATGGAATGCTCTATTCGTTGCCCTCACGTGAAATCATTGCTGATTCTGTAGAGTATATGGTTAATGCACACTGTGCAGATGCACTTGTTTGTATTTCTAATTGTGACAAAATTACACCTGGTATGTTAATGGCTGCTTTACGGTTGAATATTCCGACAATCTTTGTTTCAGGCGGTCCTATGGAAGCAGGTAAGATTAAATGGAAGGATCAAGATCTAACGGTTGATTTGGTCGATGCCATGGTTGCAGCAGCTTCAGAACAAAATTCAGAAGAAGAAGTTGCTGAAATGGAGCGTGCTGCTTGTCCTACATGTGGTTCTTGTTCAGGAATGTTTACGGCCAATTCTATGAATTGCTTAACGGAAGCATTGGGGCTTTCTCTTCCCGGAAATGGATCAATGTTAGCAACACATGCAGATCGACGAATGCTTTTTGAAGAAGCTGGAAAACAGATTGTTGCATTGGTTAAACGTTATTATGAAGAAGATGATGAAACAGTTTTGCCGCGCTCTATTGCTTCACGCAAGGCTTTTGAAAATGCAATGACCGTTGATATTGCCATGGGGGGATCAACCAATACAGTACTGCATCTTTTAGCTGCAGCGCAAGAAGGTGAGGTGGATTTTACCATGACGGATATTGATCATCTTTCACGTTGTGTTCCTGTTTTATGTAAGGTTGCTCCTGCTGTTGCAAATGTACATATGGAAGATGTTCATCGCGCTGGTGGTATTATGGGGCTTTTAGGTGAACTGGATGCGGCAGGACTCATTGATACATCAACTTATACGGTTCACGCAAAAACAATGAAAGAAGCTCTTTACCGCTGGGATGTAAAGCAAACTAATGAGCCAACAGTTCATGCATTTTATCGTGCCGCTCCAGGTGGTATTCCAACACAGACAGCTTTTAGTCAATCTTGTCGCTATGAGACCCTTGACCTTGATCGTGAAAAAGGTGTGATTCGCGATAGGGAACACGCATATTCACAAGATGGAGGATTGGCAGTTCTTTATGGGAATCTTGCAAAAGATGGCTGCATTGTAAAAACAGCAGGCGTTGATCAATCAATTTTAACTTTTAAAGGTCCGGCAAGAATTTTTGAAAGCCAAGATTCAGCTGTTTCAGCTATATTAACTGATAAGATTAAAACAGGTGAAATTGTTTTAATCCGTTATGAAGGCCCACGTGGTGGACCTGGAATGCAAGAAATGCTTTATCCAACGAGTTATCTCAAATCTAAAGGATTAGGCAAGGTTTGTGCACTTGTTACAGATGGACGTTTTTCAGGGGGAAGTTCAGGGCTCTCAATAGGACATATTTCACCAGAAGCTGCTGAAGGAGGAGAAATTGCGTTGGTGGAAGAGGGGGATATCATAGAAATTGATATTCCAAATCGTAGAATTCATATGTTGGTGGATGACGTTGAGATGAAGCAGCGCCGTTCTAAGATGGAAGCAAAAGGAAAAGGCGCTTGGCAACCGATTGAGAAGCGTCAGCGTAAAGTTTCAAAGGCTCTCAAAGCCTATGCAGCGATGACCACATCTGCTGCAAAGGGTGCAGTACGTAATATTTGATGAGTTGAATAGAGATAGTGCTCTGATTTTTTGCATCTTTTGCACGATATTCTAAGCTAATTATTTTATGAGTTTATGAACTTATCAGAATATTTCGAGTCATGATGAGTATGATTAAAAAGCTATCAATACAACTAAAAACTGCGGTAGATTGCTTATTTTAGCAGCTATGTAAGACAGATACAGTATAATTACTTTTCATATCATATTCCAATCTTATATGAGATTATGATTTCTTATTACTCATAATTTATGAAAGATATTTATTGTACTGGTGGCATTATCTTGTTGTACCGTAAAAACACTGTCATTTAGAGCTGTGATATACGGCATCTTCCTTAAATATTAAGTGTGTTTTTAGTGTGTGGTGAATATTCTTAGACTTGTTTGTAAAGCTTTGAGTTTAAGAGAAGCACATGATTAGGAAGTCAAGGAAAATCCGTTAGAAGCTGGACTATTTGCAGACTTTATTCGAATGAAAATCCTTATCCATTAAGGTGTGGGAAGGAGTTGAAGGATGTTTATGAAAATAAAGTACAGCTGTGATATATCTGATTATATGTTTCATATGAAAACAGTAAAAGAGCTCTTTATAACTTAAAATGTGAAGAAAATACGAGACCCATTATCTATGAATTTATTATGCAAAATGGGATGGCATTCCAACACCAACAGCTTTAAACTAGAAATGTTGCTATGATAACAATAATATCGATCGTGAAAAAGCATAATTCACTAAATATGGCGTATTTGCAAGGTGGAGGAGATTTCATGACAATCTTTACAAAAAACGACTATCTTGTAAAAATAGTCGATCTTGACCAATTTTTTGTATAAGAGCCAATATTAATCTAAGGGAATATGAAATATAATGCATAGGGTTTTGCCTATAGGCAATTACACTTATCAAAATATATTATGTAGAAAAGCGATGGGAATACGATAAATAACTGTTTATGCTGTGGTATATCAAAAATGGTTACGTTATCTCCTATTAAGAAGGTTTTTTAATAAAAAATAACATCTGTTTTCTATAAAGGGTTACTCTTTTCAAGCTGTTTGAGGTGGTAAATTGCTTCTAAAGCTTGTTTAGGAGAGAGTTCATCGGGATGAATATTTTTTAAAGCTTCGTGAAGTATACAATGTTTGTTTTTTGCTTCATTGACGGGAGATGTTGCTTTAAGAGAAAAGAGTGGTAAATCATCAATGAGTTTATGTCCTTTTCCAGCCATTTCGCCTTGTTCTAATTGATGGAGTACATCTGTTGCTCGTGTAATAACGGCTGGGGGAAGTCCAGCAAGCTTTGCGACTTGTACACCATAGGAACGGTCAGCGGCTCCTGGTGTGACCTCATGAAGAAAAACTACATCACCATCCCAATTTTTGACTTTCATGGTTACATTATGCAGTCTGTCAAGTTTTTCGGTAAGTGCAGTCATTTCATGAAAATGGGTAGCAAGAATAGCACGACAATGGTTAACTTCATGGAGATATTCAACAGCAGCCCAAGCAATAGAAAGTCCATCAAAGGTTGATGTTCCACGTCCTATTTCATCAAGAATAACAAGGGAATGGTGGCTAGCATGATTGAGAATCGTTGCTGTTTCAACCATTTCCATCATAAAGGTTGAGCGCCCTCGTGCAAGATCATCGGAAGCCCCAACGCGACTAAATAGGCGATCAACGACACCAATATGTGCTGAAGTTGCTGGAACGAAGGACCCCATTTGCGCCATAATAGCAATAAGAGCATTTTGCCGCAAAAAAGTTGATTTTCCTCCCATATTAGGCCCTGTCAACAGCCAGATTGCTGCATATTGCTGATTTTCTTGCACAGAGAGATCACAATTATTGGCAATAAAAGGTTCTGCTGCTTGTTTGCGGAGTGCTTGCTCGACGACAGGATGGCGTCCTGCTGTAATGCGAAAGGTAAGTGAAAGATCAATTTTAGGGCGGCAATATCCTTGTTCTTCAGCAAGATATGCTAAAGCGACAGAGACATCTAAAATAGCAAGTGCTTCAGAGGCTTTACGAATAAAATCAACTTGTTTGGTAATTTCATGAACGAGAATATCAAAAATCTCTAGTTCAAGTGTCAATGCGTGATTGGCAGCATGGGCAATACGGCTTTCAAGGTCAGCGAGCTCTGTTGTCGTAAAACGCATAGCGTTTGCCATTGTTTGCCGATGAATAAAACGTGCTTTAGCTTGTGGATTATTTGTAAGGGAAGATGCTTGTGTGCTGGTTACTTCAATGAAATAACCTAGAATATTATTATGCTTTATTTTAAGCGTCTTAATATCTGTTTCTTGGGCATATTGCGCTTGAAGTTCAGCAATGACACGGCGAGATTCATCACGTAAAGCACGCATTTCATCGAGCTCTTTATGATAATTAGAACGAATAAAACCACCATCACGTTTAAGGAGTGGGAGATCATCAGCTAATGCCTGTTCTAAATGAAAGTATAACGCTGTGGGTAATTTTGAGAACACCTGTTGTACATCACTTATTTCTTGAGGCAGAAGCTCATTATCAAGAAGTTGATGCAATTCACGAATGATTTCAAAGCCACGCTGGATTGTCGCCATATCACGGGGACCTCCTCGTCCAAGAGCCAAACGTGAAACGGCGCGGGGCATATCTGGTCCCCCCTTTAAAATAAGCTTTATCGCTTCTGCAAGAGAAGGATTACGTAGAAAAAAATCGATAGAATCCAAACGCGTATCAATAGCTGAAGGAGTTGTGAGGGGAGCAATAAGGCGGTCAATAAGAAGGCGTGATCCTCCTCCTGTTACAGTGCGATCAATAGCTTTTAATAAACTTCCATCCCGTTGACCTGATGTCGTACGAATAAGTTCAAGGCTTAGTCTGGTTGCAGCATCAATAAAAAGAGTTGCACTTTCATTTTGGCGCTCAGGCTGCATGAGGGGAGGGCGATGCGTGATTTGTGTTTTTTCGATATAACGAATAGCAGCTACAATTGCAGAGAGTTCACAGCGTGAATAATCGGCAACGCCTTCAAGAGTTGAGAGTTTAAAATAATTGCAAATATCGCGTTCAGCGGTGAGTGCGTCAAAGAGACAAGCAGGTTGAGGTGAAACGATACGATCAAGAACACTAAAAAGTGACTTGTGAGATTTATCATGAAAAAATGAATCAGAAACAATGATTTCTTGTGGATCCACACGCATAATATCTGCTAAAAGTTTTTCTTGGCGGCTCTCTGTTACACGAAATATGCCTGTTGAGATATCAATCCAAGAAAGAGCAAATTCCTCTCCATCGCTAGTTTTTATACGGGAAAGTGTCATCAAATAATTTGCGCGTGTTGGATCAAGGAGTTTTTCTTCTGTTATTGTTCCAGGTGTTACAAGACGAACAACATCACGCCGAACAACAGATTTTGAGCCACGTTTTTTTGCTTCAGCAGGATCTTCTATTTGTTCACAAACAGCAACTCGGTAACCACAAGCAATCAGTTTTTGTAAATAATCATCTGCAGCATGAACGGGAACACCACACATAGGAATATCTTGTCCTAAATGTTTTCCGCGTGCTGTGAGTGTGATTCCTAAAGCCTGAGCAGCTTCAATCGCATCATTAAAAAATAATTCATAAAAATCCCCCATTCGGTAAAAGAGAAGGGAATCATGATGGACGGCTTTGATTTCTATGTACTGCTCCATCATAGGTGTAAGACGTTCTTGAGAGGAAGCAGATGGGGAGGCAGGCTGTGGAATTAAATTATTTTTATGATTGTTTTTTTTATCCATTTGTACGAGGCCTGTTTCCTTTAAGTGAAGTTTTTACTCTTTTTTGTTTACTTCAATATCTATTTATCTCTAAATTGCAACGCATCATCAGATTTGCTAAGGCAAGAATAGCGATTTCTAATATATGAATCAAATTTAATGACTATACGCATTATCAAGCAAAATTTACACTGTTTTTGGAGAAAATAAAGTGAGATGAAAAAGAGCGAGCAAGATCAGAAAATGTCTCAAACTGTTTACAGTGCGAGCGAAAGAGAAGCTCTAGATTTTCATAGTCGTGGTCGACCAGGAAAGCTTGAGATTGTTGCAACAAAGTCTATGGCAACACAGCATGATTTAGCACTTGCTTATTCACCAGGTGTTGCCGTTCCAGTTAAGGCAATTGCTCAAAATCCAGCGCTAGCTTATGATTATACAGCAAAAGGCAATCTTGTTGCTGTTATTTCAAATGGTACAGCTATTTTAGGGTTAGGCAATTTAGGTGCACTTGCCTCTAAGCCGGTCATGGAAGGCAAAGCAGTGCTGTTTAAGCGTTTTGCGGATATTGATTCCATTGATTTAGAAATTGATATAAATGATACGGAAAGTTTTATCAATTTGGTGCGTCATTTAGAACCTTCTTTTGGTGGAATCAATCTTGAAGACATTAAGGCGCCAGAGTGCTTTATGATTGAAAGCCGCCTACGCGAGGTGATGAATATACCTGTTTTTCACGATGATCAACATGGTACAGCGATTATTGTTGCTGCGGGTGTTCTCAATGCTTTGACTTTAACAGGGCGCGATATGCAAAATACGCGGTTAGTCTGTAATGGTGCTGGTTCTGCTGGGATTGCTTGTATTGAACTGATTAAAGCAATGGGCTTTCGTTCTGAAAATATCATATTATGTGATACAAAGGGTGTGGTCTATGAAGGTCGTAAAGAGGGAATGAATCAGTGGAAATCTGCGCATGCTATTCAAACGGATAAACGTACGCTTATGGAAGCAATGGAAGGAGCAGATATATTTTTCGGGGTTTCTGCTAAAGGTGCTCTTACCCCTGAAATGGTAAAATCCATGGCGCCGCAGCCGATCATTTTTGCTATGGCCAATCCCGATCCAGAAATTACACCGGAAGAGGTTATGCAAGTGCGTCATGATGCTATTGTTGCAACAGGGCGTTCCGATTATCCAAATCAGATTAATAATGTTCTCTGTTTTCCTTATATATTTCGTGGTGCGCTTGATGTGCGTGCAACAGTTATTAATGAAGACATGAAGATTGCTGCGGCAAGGGCTCTTGCTAATTTAGCGCATGAGGAAGTACCTGACAGCGTTGCAGAAGCTTATCGTGGAAAGCGATTAAAATTTGGTCCTAATTATATCATTCCCGTTCCTTTTGATCCGCGTTTGTTCACAGTTGTTTCAATAGCGGTAGCAAAAGCAGCAATGGAAAGCGGTGTTGCACAAAAGAACATAGATGATTTAGAGGCCTATGAGCGTGATTTAAATGCGAGGCGTGATCCTACTTCTTCGATAATGCGTGGGGTTTATAACCATGTTCGTCAAGCGCCAAAACAAATTGTTTTTGCAGAAGGTGAAGAAGAACAAGTTATGCGGGCAGCCGTTTCTTATGTTCATCAAAAATTAGGACAAGCAATTTTGGTTGGTCGGGAAGAGCAAATAAGAGAAGCAGCTGTTATCGCTGGAATTGATTTGGAGCGTGAAGGTATTTCTATTATAAATGCCAAGCTTTCTTGCCGTACAGATGCTTATGCGAATTATCTTTATAAAAAGATGCAGCGTCAAGGCTGGCTGTTGCGTGACTGTCATCGTCGTATCAATAATGATCGCAATTATTTTGCTGCGTGTATGGTGGCACTAGGAGATGCTGATGCAATGGTTACAGGGGTGACACGCAATTATGAAACAGCGTTGATCGATATACGTCGGGCAATTGATGAAAAACCAAAAGAACGATTGATTGGTATTTCAATGGCCATTTGCCGTGGCCGAACTGTGTTTATTGCCGATACAGCTGTTTATGAAAATCCTAATGCTGAAGAATTTGCTGATATAGCGGAACAAACAGCTTCGTTTGTACGTGGATTTGGGTATCAACCACGGGTAGCATTTTTAGCATTTTCTACGTTTGGCTACATGAAAGGGCAGACGACGCAGCAAATTCAGGATGCAATTAATATTTTGCACGAACGCAAGGTTGATTTTGAGTTTGATGGAGAAATAAGCGCTGATGTGGCGCTCAATTCCAAATTGATGCAGCAATATCCATTTATGGGATTAACGGAGCCTGCTAACATTTTGGTTATGCCTGGATATCACGCATCTTCCATTGCAAGCAAAATGTTACAAGAACTCGGTGAAGCAACTATCATTGGTCCTATTTTAATTGGATTGGAAAAATCTGTCCAAATTGTACCGTTTAGTGGGAGCGATACAGATGTTGTCAATATTGCAATGCTTGCGGCTTATCATGCCGCAAAAGTCGTCTAAAGGAAAAAAGCCCCTAATATACCAATAATATATCAAGGGGCTTTTTGATAGCAAAAAAATAAATTTTTTAAGAGGGCTGTATTTGATTGTCTTTTTGCTCTTCAGAAAGACGCTTTTGGAAGAGTGCTGCAAAATCAATAGGATCAATCCACAAAGGTGGAAAACCACCACTTTGAGTAGCATCAGATATAATTTGGCGAGCAAATGGAAATAAAAGACGGGGACATTCAATAAAGACCAGTGGCATAACATGTTCTTGTGGAATGTTTTTAAGGTGGAAAACACCACCGTAAATAAGTTCTACATGAAATAAGGTTTCAGTTTCATCATTGGCTTTGACGGAGAGAGACAAAACGACATCATAATTGTCATCACCAATTGGGTTAGCATTGACGTTAATATTGATATCAATTTGTGGTGATTTTTCACGTGCACGTAATGAACGAGGAGCACCAGGGTTTTCGAATGATAAATCTTTTAAATATTGAGTTAATACAGCAAAAACCGGCTCTCCACCACTGTTATTCATTTCATCTTCGGCCATACGACAAACCTCTTCCATTATAATATGTATATTTATTTTAGATCTAAAGACCAGATTGGTTATCACGCCTTGCAAAAGGTTGCAAGAAATGCGCTCTTTATCTTGAATATTTTTTTAGTTTGTTACAGATTTTTTAGGTATTTCAATGGTTATCATCATTTTTGCGCCATGGAGATTCTGTCGTATCATGAATTGTGTAATCTTCTGCTTTTAGATCAATTATTTTTTCAGAGTCATTTTTTCTTTTAGTATTGGGATTCATTTTGTTTTTTAATGATGCAAAGAAATGCCAAGCAACAGAGCGAATTGGTTTAATAAGAAGTAATATTCCCAAGAGGTCAGTTACAAAGCCGGGAAGAATAAGTAAAATTGCACTAAACATGATGAAAGCATCATTAATAATATTATTCTCTAATGTGCGTCCTTGGATAAGTTCATTTTGTATATTTTTTAAGAGGCTAATCCCTTGAATTCGCAATAAAACAACCCCAACTATGGTTGTGAGAATAACCAAGCTCAAGGTTGCCAAAATACCAATTTCTTGACCAACAAAGATAAAACCAGCAATCTCGATTAAAAGAATGCAAAGAAAGATAACAACAAAAAAACGAGGATTTATAGAATAAAGTTTTATCACATGAAAGTTTCCTTCTAGATGAGTAGGGGGAGAAATTCTTAAGAGAACTCCGTTTAAATACAAAATCTATAAAAATATTTGAATGATAAGATTCCTTATTTTACATATTTATTGATAAATGGTATTGACTGCAATGTTTATTAGAGACTTAAGCTTTGGAGATTGATAGCGCCTATGGAATTTGACGTTATACTTGTCATAGCTCTTGTTGTTATGGTTGTTATTTTTGTGCAACTCCGTAATGTATTAGGGAAACGAATTGGGTTTGAAAAGCCACCCTTTGATCCTTATTCACGACGTTCTAAAAAACAAGTTGAAGCAGAAACGGCTGATAATATTGTTTCGTTCCCTCATCAGAAAAATTCACAAAAAGACGACTTTAGTGAAATTGATAAAATTTCACCGGAGGGGAGTGTTTTGAATAAAAATTTGCGGGAATTTCATAGAATTGATCCTCATTTTTCTCCTCAACTTTTTATAAAAGGTGCACAAATTGCGTATGAAATGATTGTAACAGCTTTTGCCAAAGGTGATCGCAATCAACTTAAAAGCTTGCTTTGTCAGGATGTTTTTGAGAGCTTTTGTATGGCTATTGAGCAACGAGAAAAAAATAAAGAAAGAATAGAATTCACTTTTGTTGGAATTAATAAGGCCGAATTTGTTGCGGCGGCAATACAAGAAAAAGATGAACTTTTAACGATACGTATTGTCAGTGAGATGATTTCTGTTACTTATAATGAACAGGGCGAGCGTATAGACGGTGATCCTGATGCTATTGTAGAAATCAGGGATATTTGGACTTTTGTTCGCAATAGTTTATCGTCAGATCCCAACTGGAAGCTTTTTGCTACAGAAAATGAAAATTAAAATACTTTTTGTTTTTCTTCCATAAGCATTCAATGATTTATGAGAAATTAAAATGTCCTCAAGTAAATGGAGACAAAAAAGAGATTTATTGGCTTCACAAGATCGTCTTTTATGGGAGATGGTTTGTCGTACGATAACACCGCTTCACGGTAAGATGCTCTCTTCTGCTTCAGAAACTATTGCAAATATTAATGATAAAAAACAGCCTGTAACTCAAATCTCCTCATTGTCTCAGGAAAATCAACAACCCTCGACAATTATTAAAAGAGAAAAGAGGTCAGTTACACAAGCACAAAAGATTCATTTCTTTGATCATGTTGCATATCGTAAAATTTCCCAAGGTCGTTGTCCTCTTGAGGCGCGTCTTGATCTCCATGGTTATATGCAGGAAGAAGCTTATTTTTTCTTAAAAAAATTTCTACAGTCCTCTCAGCAGAGAGGATTGCGTTATGTCCTTGTGATTACAGGAAAAGGACGATCCGTTGGGAGCGATGGAGCTTTGTATAGATTTGTTCCGTATTGGTTATCAACACCAGCTTTTCGATATTATGTCCACGCGTTTGAGCAAGCAGCGCGTCAGCATGGCGGAGAAGGTGCGCTTTATGTTTGGTTGCGCCGTTTTGTGTCGGGAGAAGGAAAGTGATGTTATTGTGGTCGCTCTAGATTTTATATTTATTTATACTTATAATTTATTGTTTTTGTATATTTCGTAAGAGCCTTGAATACAATATTCCCTTCTTTATAATTTTTTATAAAAAATTATAAAGATATTATTTTACATTCTACGTATTGCTTCACGCTTTTGTTTATCGCATTCTTTAACGGGGCACATCCCTCACGCAAAACAGAATGACATTGAATTGCATGTATTCACAGGCTTGTTTTAAAGAAACATCTCTCAACGCTCCCAAGCCTATTTTGCGACGGCATCCGTGAAGAGTATAATGATAAATCCATGAAGCACCCCCTATCTTTATACTTAATAAAAGGGCAATCTGGCATCATCGTACACTTTGCCATCTCCCAATGTTGCAACAACCCTTTAAGTCCTTGGCACTTGAAAGCATTTATAAGAGGCATGCCTTTCTTTAAGTGTTTTTAACTCTCCACAGTTCTCATCTCGCTCGTGACGCCCAAACAAAAGATTTTGATTGATTCAATATAAGAGGACTTAAAATGAGAGAGATATAAATGGATCTCATTCAGGTTGCAAAGCGATAAATTATTTTTATAAACCACAGCATTACTCTATTAAATACACGAAGCATAAAAACATGAGAAATTGAGAAACTAGCTTATTCAAAAGATGTCGCTATGGATAGTGTTAAAAGCAGTACAACTAAATTAAAGAAAATTGTGAAAATAAACAGGAATATAACTTTACAACACACAGCTGCGCAATAGCACCAAAAGATACAGTTTCGTTGAATAGTTTCATGAAGAAATTTTTTCATTCATTAAAAGCTCCATTAAATTTCTTTCTCATAATAATTCGATAATTAAAATTTAATAGCGAAGCGCAGAAGGCGTAGAATACGAGATTCAATTGAGGATATTACACTCTTATCCGACGTCTTTCAGATATTGGTTGAAATGCTAGCTTAGCATGAAAGGCACAATAGGGGCTATTTTCATCAGAATCTGCACCACAAAAATGAAAATCTGCTGATAATGGATCGCCAACCGGCCATCTACATGTATTTTCACTCAATTGTAGAAGATTAAGTTGACGTGATATAGGCACAACTACATTGGATTTTGTGGACATATCAACTTCTTTTACATCTTCCACTACAAATTCTGTCTTTAAAGCGGTTTCTTCAATACTTACAGATGATGTGTTTATTGGCGATACCGTGGATGTGTTGCGACGCACACGTGGAGATGATGGGCTGCTACTTCCCACGGGAGTTTTTTGCGCACGCGTGGTGCTTCCTTGTGCTGTCTTACCACGTCCTGGTAACTTTAATCGATGTACTTTGCCGATGACTGCATTTCTGCTGACCCCACCCAATTGAGCAGCAATTTGACTTGCACTTAACCCTTCACTCCAAAGCTTTTTAAGAAGCTCAACGCGTTCACATGTCCAACCCATACCAGCACTCCATTCCGATTACGTCACTAAGATGCTCTCCCCCGTTGCATCTTCAAATGTTTAAATAATGTTTTCATTACGCTGAATGAAAGAACTTTACACTCTACGTGAGCATAAAAAAATCATCCAACCTGTGGATTTACAAATCAAAACACATCATCTTGCTTATTATATTGTAAATTACAATATGCACTCACTCTATGACAAGAGTCTTTACCTCTTAAAGAGTTTATTTAGAATGTTTTCCCCAACTTGCAAATCAATCATAGGTTAAACTTTCACTTTTGTTTAAGGCTTTTTCCCAAAATGCTTATTTGTAGAACCTTCATTGACTTTTTTTCAATTGGTGTAATGATCTATTCTATAGGTGTAATCACTAATCGTAATGAAATGTTGAAAGCACCGTAACGAAATATACCATGCTGTTTTATTTGTAGTGTTGCTTTGTATATATATATATTGAAAAGACTAAAATATAAAGGGAATTATGATGGATGCCGTCTCTATACAACCACTTTATGAATGCTTCGCAAGACGAAATTTGCATTTTGAACAGGGGCATGGTGTATGGCTTATTTCCGATAAAGGAGACCATTATCTTGATTTCACATCTGGCATTGCTGTTAATGCATTAGGATATTCACATCCAAAATTGGTTGATACGCTCAAGATACAAGCTGAAAAACTTTGGCATGTTTCTAATATTTTTCAATCTCCTGAACAAGCATCTTTTGCCACGCGGCTTTGTGCAAATAGTTTTGCGGATAAGGTTTTTTTCTGCAATTCAGGCACTGAAGCATTGGAGTGCGCATTCAAAACGGCACGTCATTATTACTATGCTACTGGTCATTCAGCACGCATTGAAATAATTACTTTTGAAGGGGCATTTCATGGACGTACACTTGCTGCACTTGCTGCGACTGGGCATGAAAAGTATCTTGAAGGCTTTGGACCTAAAGCTGGTGGATTTATTCAAGTACCTTTTTGTGATGAAATCGCTTTGCGTAACGCTATTAATAAAAATACCGCCGCTATTCTTATTGAACCTATTCAAGGAGAAGGAGGAATACGAACGGTTTCTCATGAATATTTAAGGTTTTTGCGTAAAATATGCGATGATAATGGTCTGTTGTTGATTTTGGATGAAGTGCAAACGGGCATGGGACGAACAGGAAAGCTTTTTGCTTATGAATGGAGTGATGTCACGCCTGATATTCTTACCCTCGCAAAAGGACTAGGAGGTGGATTTCCATTGGGCGCTTGCCTTGCAACGGATAAAGTTGCAAAAAGCATGACACTTGGGACACATGGCTCAACCTTTGGAGGAAATCTTCTTGGAATGGCTGTAGGAAATAGTGTTCTTGATGTTTTGTTAGAGCCAAGTTTTCTTAACCATGTTCAGCGTATGGGGGATAAACTAAAAAGTGGACTTTTGCACATTCTCAATATCTATCCTGATATTATCTGCGCAGTTCAGGGGATGGGGCTTATGTTGGGTATTCAGTGTATTGTACCTTCAAATCTTTTCGTTAATGCTTTGGAAAATGAATATCTCTTAAGCGTTGCAGCCAACAACAACGTTGTGCGCTTATTGCCTCCTCTTATCATTAGGGAAGAAGAAATAGATGAAAGTTTACATCGTATTGAAAAAGCAATAGCGTATCTTTCACAAGTAAACAAAGAAAGACAAATATCACACACATGACAAATGCTCTTCGTCATTTCACGGACTTATCCATTTTAACGCCAGCAATAGCACGTGCACTGATCGATTATGCAAAGATCCTTAAAGCATCTTTTAAAGCAGGAAAAGGTTCAAAACCTTTTATAGGTAAAACACTTGCGATGATTTTTGAAAAACCATCCACACGAACCCGTATTTCATTCGATATCAGTATGCGCCAGCTTGGCGGAGATACAATCATGCTCACGGGTTCAGAGATGCAACTTGGTCATAGTGAAACCATAGCTGATACGGCGCGCGTTTTATCCCGTTTTGTGGATATCGTGATATTGCGAACAACGAAACACCAACGTATGCTCGAATTGGCACAATATGCACAAATTCCTGTCATTAATGCCCTTACAGATGATACACATCCTTGCCAAATTCTAGCAGATATCTTAACCTATGAGGAGCATCGGGGGCCAATTGCTAGCAAAATATTTGCGTGGATGGGGGATGGTAATAATGTGCTTCATTCCTTAATTGAAGCTGCAGCTCTTTTTGGTTTTCATTTGCGTATTGCCACACCAAAGGGCAGTGAACCACAGGAACAATTTGTACATTGGGCACGTGAGCGGGGAGCACATCTTATGCTAACCCATGATCCTCAAAAAGCGGCTCAAGATGCTGATTGTATTATGACCGATACATGGGTCTCCATGGGACAAGAATTTCGTGCTCGCAGTCATTCTATTTTTCAGCCTTATCAAGTCAATGAATCTCTCATGAAATTAGCAAAATCTGATGCTCTTTTTATGCATTGTCTTCCTGCTCATCGTGGTGAAGAAGTGGTTGATTCTGTGATTGATGGACCGCACTCCGTTGTTTTCGATGAGGCTGAAAATCGTCTTCATGCTCAAAAAGCAATTCTTTCTTGGTGTTTACAAGATGCGTTTTTCTCTCCACAATAGCCTCCCTACAACAAATTATATAAAAAAGGCAAAGCTATGAGTGAACAAGCTAAAGATGAAGCCTCTCTCAACAACAACTTCTTGCATGAAGATGATAGTGTTATTCCCTTTCAAGTTGAAGAACTTGATATCCGTGGACGTGCCGTACAACTTGGGGAAACTTTAAATTCTATTCTTAACAGACATCAATACCCTGAACCGGTTTCTTATCTTCTAGCAGAAGCTTTACTTTTAACGGTTCTGTTTGGAACTTCTCTAAAACTTACGGGAAAATTTATTTTACAAACTCATTCCGATGGACCAGTTAATATGTTGGTGTGCGATTTTTTGCCTCCTTCAAGTTTACGTGGATACGCTCGTTTTGATAAAGAACAGCTTAAACAAGCCATAGACAATGGTCAAACCTCTTCAGAAACACTTTTAGGAAAAGGCACTTTAGCTTTCACAATTGATCAAGGTCCCCATATGCAACCCTATCAAGGGATAGTTGCATTAGATGGATCAAATTTACAAGAAGCTTCTCGTATTTATTTTGATCAATCAGAACAAATTCCTACCGATATCCGTCTGGCTGTTGCTATATTAATTAATCGTGACCAACAAGGAAAACAGCAGAAAAGCTGGCGAGCTGGAGGTATTTTGATCCAACTTTTACCCCAAGAATCGTCTCATCATAAAATAGATGCCCCTCATCAAAAGCGAGAAGAAACGAAAACTCATACCCAATTGGATAACCAATGGCAGGAAGCTAAAATACTCATGGCAACGATTGAAAGTTCAGAATTAACAGATCCCCAAGTCGGTAGTAAACAGCTCTTGTTCCGTCTTTTTCATGAACAAGGTATTAGAGTTTTTAACCCTTTTTCTCTTGTCGATCAATGTTCTTGTTCACACGAAAAAATTAAAGGAATCCTAGAAGGCTTTTCTATTGATGAACGCAATAAAATGGTTAAAAATAAATATATTTCAGTCACATGTGAATTTTGCTCAAAAACATATTGTTTTACACCGCAAGAATTTTTAGAAGAAAAAACATAATCAAATATTTTTCATAAAAAATGATGATTGCAACAAAAGCCTATTTTATTTGCGTCATAAAAGTTTACGCATAAGCTCATATGAACTTCTAGAATATTTCTTGTCTTAGAGTTTTTTTAGTGTATACGAGTGATCGTTCTGTTGAGATCGGTAATTACGTCATAGAGTGCTTAAAAAAGAGTTCTCTGTAAAATATATTTTCTCCTCTCGAAAAAGCTTCTTTTGTACTTTTTACATCTCAAAAGTTTATTTCTTACAATGAATTCTTTTATAATTTTCATTGATAAATTGAGTATGTACTCATAACTTATCTTCTCTGTTAAATGAGACTTTTTGATTGTAGTCATATTTTCTTACTCGAATTTATCTTATTAAGACTCAATAAAGCTTATTAGTTATAATCATAAGGGAAATTATCGAGAGAATAAGAATGTATAGATTCAATATAGACTTTATGGAGTCTATTACAAACAGATAAGTGTAATGGGAATAAATATAACAATGACGCTGCAAAAGAGCAGATTTATTATTTTATAAAGATGAGAATAGTGGTGAAGTCCCCTCATAACAATGTGTATTTCAGATAAAAAAGCGGAGAAAAAATACTATATGATTTTGAAAACAATAGTTGGTTGCTGTCACTAAGCTAACGATGGTTCTATAGCAATATTGTTTTGTCCAAATAATCAAAAATAAAGCTCCCAAACAGATATTTCTTTACACATGTTTTTGAATCAACAATGGTAATGCTCTTGTAAAATTTTTCTAAGAAGAATGATGGTCCGTATAAATAAAATAGCATACATAGCATGATAAAACGTTATGTTTTTACAAACCTGCATTATTTTTCTTCTGTCATAATCGCTTGTTCAATTTTTGGTAGAATTTTTTTTTGATAAATTTGCCATGTTAAGGGACCAACATGTTTGGCAATAATGATGCTCTCTTTATTCAAGAGAAAGGTTTCTGGAGGTCCATATATTCCCCAATCAATGGCTGTATATCCTGAAACATCAAAGCCAATAAATTTAAAAGGATTACCAAAACTGTTTAAAAAGCGCAGGGCGTTTGTTTTATTGTCTTTGTAATTAATACCAATCAGATCAAAACGTTTATCTTGTGCAATTTGCATAAGAATAGGATGCTCTTCGCGACAGGGCAAACACCAAGAACCCCAAAAATTGACCAATGTGACACGTCCTTTAAACTGTTTTGAATTGAGATAACTTTCTTTATCAAGAAGAGGAAGATAAATATTGGGAGCAGGTTTTTCAGCTAATGCGTTTGGGAGAAGAGAAGAATCTTGAAGGTGTTTTTTATCCATAAAGTTGAAAAAAAACATCATGAGAAGAAGAAAAAGCACAAATGGTCCAAAAAAACAAGCAGAACAGGCAAAGATATATTTTTTTTAAGTTTTGGAGGGATGTTTTTCATTATACTTTTCTTTTTGTGACAGCTCTTTTTTGTTTAGCTGTTGGAGAATTTTTTTTGGTAGAGGGCTTTGCAAAGAATATATCCAATAAGACATAAGAGGGATATTGCAGAAAGCACATAGCTTAAAACAACAATTTGCTCGTGTTTAAGGGTGCTCAGGAAAAAATCAATTTTCTGAGATAGATTTCCTAAAAGTCCGCCGTGGATGCCATTTAGGTCGAGCATGATGAAGCGTCCTGTTGTTGTGCACGACGGGATTTTTTAATCTGAAGTATTCGGATATAATGACGATTGATTTCATTTCGCATAGCCATCAAATAAAGAGCAATAAACATAAAGATGAAACAAAAGAGCATTGTTATAAGGGGCCATAACATAGCATTGTCGATTGTTGATCCTCCAGCACGTAACAATGATGCTGGTTGATGCAATGTATTCCACCAATTAACGGAAAATTTAATAACAGGGATATTAACAAATCCAACAAGTGTAAGAATTGCAGTAGCACGAGCGGCTTTTACTTGGTTGTCAAAAGCACGCCCAAGCAGGATAATGGAGAGATAGATAAAAAGCAGAATTAAAACTGATGTTAATCGTGCATCCCAGACCCACCATGTTCCCCATGTAGGTCGCCCCCAAAGCGCTCCTGTCATGAGAGCCAAGGCGGTAAAAATTGCCCCAATAGGCGCTCCACATTTAAGTGCTACATCAGCAAGATGATATTTCCAAATCAGATTTCCTAAAGCCGCTGCACTCATCGTTACATAGCAGAATGTAGACAACCACGCAAAGGGTACATGAAGGTACATAATCTTAACAGTAATGCCTTGTTGATAGTCATCAGGGGAATGCATCACTAGAATAAGCCCTAAGATAAGGAAACACAATGTTATGCCGGCCAACCAAGGTAAGACGACTCTGCTTATTTTCATGAAAAGGGTGAAACTTGCAGGGAGTAACCTGATTTTATATGTACGAGATAGTTTATTCATAAAATTCATAATAGGCAGAGTTTTGCTATGCGGCAATCATCTTTTATTATTCTGATAAAAGTTTAAGCGTTATCGCAGCAACAAAAGAGCTAAAGAGACTCAAAAGAAGTGAAAAAGCGCTGAGAAGAGCTAGAGAAGTGAGAAAAGAGGTATTTGGGTTTATTGGGGCTGTAGCAGCGGAAACACCAAAAATCATAATTGGAATGATCCACGGCAAGATAATGATAAAAATAAGCAAAGTACTGTGCAACAATGAGGTTGCGAGTGCAGCGCCTATAGCACCAATAAAAATAATAGCTGGTGTTCCGCATAAAAGGGTAAGTATTGTTGTAAAAGTTATTACTACATCTAAATGGAGCATGAGGGCTAAAATAGGTGTGGCAAAAATAAGAGGAAGCATTGTTCCTACCCAATGGGCAAGACATTTTGTAAAGACAATTAGTGTAAAACTTTGTCTTTTTCCTGAAAGGATAAATTGGTCGAGATTACCATCATCGCGATCGATTTGGAAAAGTTTGTTCAGATTGAGGAGTCCTGCAAGAAGGGCTCCAAACCACAATATACCTGGTCCTATTTGTGCAAGAGTTTTGGGATCTGGTCCAATGGCAAAGGGGGTTATGACAACAACAGCGATAAAAAACAATAATCCTGTTAGTGAAGTGGCTTGTAGCGCTAATAATAGTTTAAGATCACGCCAGAACAGTGCTTTCATTTTATTCTCTCCTAGAGAGGTAAAAATTTTTCCAGAGCGATTTTATGGTTTTCTGGAATGCCTATGGAATTATGAGTTGCAGCGATAATCATACCACCTTGATTGAGATGACGCTGGAAAATACGAGCGAGGAGTTTTTGAGCATGGTTATCAAGCCCAGATATTGGTTCATCTAAAATCCAAAGAGGACGATAGGAGAGCAAAAGGCGAGCAATAGCTACGCGTCTTTGTTGTCCAGTTGACAGAGCGTTAAAGGGTAAATGTTCAAGGTTAGAAAGACCAATATCGGCAAGAGCTTCATGCGCAAAACGTAAATGTTGACCGTAAAAATCTGCCCAAAATTGCAAATTATCAATGACAGATAAGAGAGGTTTCATAGCATTTTGAGGACCAAGATAATGACAAGCAGTTGCAACAGGGTATATTTGATCATGGTCTTTAAGTATTATATGACCTTCAGCAGCCTCAAGAAGACCGACAATGATTCGGAGTAATGTAGACTTTCCGATACCATTAGGACCGGTGATTGTCATAAGTTGCTGTGAAAATAAACAAAAAGAAAGACCTTGAAACAGAATTTCCTCGTTTCTGTAAGCGGCTAAATCTTTGCCTGATAACACCATGTGATTGCCTATTTTGTTTTTATTTTCATATTCTTTATTGCATTATAGAATAAAAAACACATTTTTTATGCAATTGTACCTAGAATAGTTCTAGAAATAGTTCTATAAGGGATACCTTACATCAATATCTGGTGTAAAATGGTTTCTGGCGCTGATTTCCGCATTATGCCTAGAGGGTGGAGGGGGAAATGGATGGCGGAGGTAATTGCGTCTGCGCTCAAGCTGCGACCTTGACTCGTAGTTTGTGTTGTTCATTCCTGGAAATTGGGTGGTTATAGTATGAGGGTGGACAGTCATGACTCAAATTGATAGCTTTAATTGTCGTAGAGTATTAAATGTTGGTGGCAAAGAATATACTTATTATAGCTTGATTGAAGCGGAGAAGAACGGACTTGAAGGTGTTTCTCGTTTACCGTTTTCGATGAAAGTTATTCTCGAAAATTTATTGCGATTCGAAGATGGTCGCACAGTTAAAAAAGAGGATATCTTCAATGTTGCTAAGTGGTTAAACGACAAAGGGAGCGCTGGGGCAGAAATTGCTTACCGTCCTGCACGTGTTCTTATGCAGGATTTTACAGGTGTTCCAGCAGTTGTTGATCTTTCTGCAATGCGTGATGCTATGGTTAAACTTGGCGGTAACGCTGAAAAAATTAATCCTCTCATTCCCGTTGATCTCATCATTGATCACTCAGTTATTGTTGATGCTTTTGGCAATTCCATGGCTTTTAAGGAAAACGTTGAGCATGAATATGAACGCAATGGTGAACGCTATCGTTTCCTTAAATGGGGGCAACAAGCCTTTCAAAATTTTCGCGTTGTTCCTCCAGGAACAGGGATTTGTCATCAGGTTAACTTAGAATATTTAGCACAATGTGTATGGATGAAGAATGAAGAGGGCTGTGAGACGATTTATCCTGACACCTGTGTGGGAACTGATTCGCATACGACTATGGTAAATGGTTTAGGGGTTTTAGGTTGGGGTGTTGGTGGTATTGAAGCAGAAGCAGCAATGTTAGGCCAACCTGTTTCTATGTTGTTACCTGAAGTGATTGGTTTTCGTCTAACAGGTAAACTTAAGGAAGGTGTAACAGCCACCGATCTCGTATTAACGGTGACCCAAATGCTACGTCGGAAGGGTGTTGTCGGTAAATTTGTTGAGTTTTTTGGTCCTGGTTTGGAGCATATGACGCTTGCTGATCGGGCAACGATTGGAAATATGGCACCTGAATATGGAGCAACGTGTGGTTTTTTCCCAATTGATAAGGAGACAGTGCGTTATCTCAATATGACAGGGCGTGATGAAAGTCGGATTGCCTTAGTGGAGGCTTACACCAAAGCACAAGGGATGTGGCATGATGAAATGGTGGCTCATCCCATTTTTAGTGATACAATTGAATTAGATATGGGAACCGTTGTCCCTTCTATGGCTGGTCCTAAACGTCCTGAAGGACGTATTGCATTGGAAAATGTTGGGCAGGGTTTTGAGAAGGCATTGGTCGAAGACTATAAGAAGACTTCTGGACAAGATAAGCGTTATCAGGTTGAGGGTGAAGAATATACGCTTGGTCACGGTGATGTGGTGATCGCTGCGATTACGTCGTGTACGAATACATCGAATCCAAGTGTTCTTATTGCAGCGGGTCTTTTGGCACGAAATGCTGTGGCAAAGGGTCTTAAGAGTAAACCATGGGTAAAAACTTCTCTTGCACCTGGTTCACAAGTCGTTGAAGCTTACCTTCAAAATTCGGGTCTGCAAAAAGATTTAGATGCATTAGGATTTAACTTAGTAGGATTTGGGTGCACAACATGTATTGGGAATTCTGGTCCTTTGCATCCAGCTATTTCCAAAACGATTAATGACAATGGTATAATTGCATCTGCGGTTCTTTCAGGAAATCGTAATTTTGAAGGGCGTGTTTCCCCTGATGTGCAAGCGAATTATTTAGCTTCACCACCATTAGTTGTTGCACATGCGCTCATCGGGACGGTGTGTAAAGATTTAACCAAGGAGCCTCTAGGTGAAGATTCAAATGGCCACCCCATTTATTTGAGAGATATTTGGCCAACTTCTCAAGAAATACAGGAGTTTATCGAAAAAAATGTCACGCGGAAGGTTTTTGCCGAAAAGTATGCAGATGTTTTTAAGGGAGATGAAAATTGGCAAAAAGTTCAGATTCCTACGGGTTCTACCTATTCTTGGGATGAGCAATCCACCTATGTACGCAATCCACCTTATTTCGATGATATGCAGAAAACACCTGATATCTTACCAGATATTAAAGATGCACGGATTTTAGGTTTATTTGGTGATAAAATCACGACGGATCATATTTCTCCTGCTGGTTCTATTAAAGCAGCTTCTCCTGCCGGAAAATATTTAATCGATCATGGTGTTAAAGTGGCTGATTTTAATCAGTATGGAACGCGTCGTGGGAATCATGAAGTTATGGTGCGTGGGACCTTTGCCAATATTCGCATTCGTAATTTCATGTTAGGGGAAAATGGTCGAGAAGGAGGTTATACGGTTCATTATCCGTCAGCGGTAGAACAAACCATTTACGATGCAGCAATGGCGTATAAACAAGAAGGTATTCCACTCGTTGTTTTTGCAGGTATTGAATATGGTAATGGATCATCCCGCGATTGGGCTGCCAAGGGGACCAATCTTCTTGGTGTCAAAGCAGTGATTGTGCAGTCTTTTGAAAGGATTCATCGCTCTAATCTTGTTGGTATGGGCATTGTCCCTTTTGTTTTTGAGGAGGGGCTAAGTTGGAAATCTTTAGGCTTAAAGGGAGATGAAAAGGTGACAATTGAAGGGATTCATAACTTGAAACCTCGTCAAAAGACTGTAGCGAAAATTACTTTTTCTGATGGTACGGTAAAAACCGTTCCATTATTATGCCGTGTTGATACTGAAGATGAGCTAGATTATTTGCATCATGGTGGAATTTTGCAATATGTCTTGCGTAAGTTAGCCGTTTAAATTCTTTTGTTTGTTAAGGAATATCTATTATTAAGCTATAAAGTTGCGGATCAAAGAGTTTGGCTTCGTTTTTTTATGGCTATCTTTGAAAATCTAATTGACGTTAGCTTTAGGATTGCGCTATAACCCACACGGTTATAGGCAGCTTTATAGTTTTGCTTGGGTTGGATTTATTTATATTGGTAGAGTTGTTATTGAGATTCATTTTACCAAGGTGTTGAAAGAGAGATTATATTTATGGCGAATACACCTTCTGCTCGAAAAGCGGTGCGCAAGGTTGCGGCGCGCGCACAGGTTAATAAGGCCCGCCGTTCACGCGTTCGTACTTTTATACGTAAGTTTGATGATGCTTTAGCGGGTGGCGATAAGGCATCTGCAGAGATTGCATTTAAGAATTTTGAGCCTGAAATTATGCGTGCAGTTTCTAAAGGGGTTTTTCATAAAAATGCTGCTGCGAGGAAAGTATCGCGTTTAGCTAAACGTTTGAAGGCTCTCAGCGTTTAAGCTTTTTCTCCTTTAATTGAGAACAAAGCCAGTATCCATGAGGATGCTGGCTTTTTGTTTATTATTTCAAAAGTTTCTATTGAAAATAAGAATCGATAATGATTCTCCACTTGAAAAAGGAGAGAAAGTTTATAGAGGGAGGTATGGTTATCCACAAGCTTTGTGGATTTGTACAGAGTCTTTTTTGTCAAGCATTTTATTTTTTTTTTTAAATCTGAAGAGATTCTTTAATTATTGGTAAATTTAGAGAAAAAAAATGAATTGAATCAATATTTTTTTCAGTCCTCATTAATATAAGCATTTTTTTCGGGTTTTTTGATTTTATTTTGACCTCTTGCATTTTACCTCTGCTGTTTTGTATGGTTCTTATGAAGACTAAGAAGCATGAAGGGGTCACATCAGCGCATTATTCTGTATTTTGTTGAATACAAGATGTTTTGATTTAGGCTTTTCGAAACTTTTGTGTTGGAGAGGTTTTCTGACGGTTTTTTAGTTTTCTTAATGGATATGTTTACCATTTTAGAAGGGTGGGTCATATCATGAGTGCAAGTAAATCTTATTGGTCATCTTTGTTAGTAGGGTTGTGATGAGGCTATCCTAGGGGAGGGTGAGTAATCTTATTTGGGGTAGGGCGTTTTGCCTTCGCTAGATTTATTTTAGTTGTTTGGCAGGACAAAATTTTATTTTTATCAGGATGGAAGATGGTGGATAAATTGAACTCTAAAGCTAGTTCCTTTAAAAGGGTTTCGGTAAATATCCTGTCGGCAGAGAACATAATAAAGAATAGGATGACGGAAAGTGATGAGAACGTTTGTAGAAATGCTTCTATAGGGCATTCTATTGTTTCAGAGGAGGAAAGTGCGGCGGCTTTTATACGTGTTATGGCGCAATTAAAGGTGCAGGTTGGTGTTGAGGCTTATACCAGTTGGTTTGGACGTGTGAAGCTTGCTGAATATAGTCATACTCTTGTAAAGCTTTCTGTTCCTACTGCTTTTTTGCGTTCATGGATTAATAATCACTATGGTTCTCTTTTGACTCATTTATGGAAACAAGAGAATTCAGCAATTCTTCGTGTTGAAGTTATTGTTCGTGGTATGGAACGCGTTTCAAGAGATGTCGTTTGTAAAAGAAGTGTTCCTCCTGTTGTGCTAGAGGAGCAGGCGACTTCATCTTTTGTTGAAAGTTGCGCAGAGCATTCAGTTAAGAATTCTCAAACGGGAGTTTTTGGATCTCCACTTGATTCTCGCTATACTTTTGAAAGTTTTGTTGAGGGGGCTTCTAATCGTGTTGCTTTAGCAGCTGCGCGTTCCATTGCAGAGGGGCATAAAAGTGCCTTACGTTTTAATCCTCTTTTTATTCACGCATCTGTTGGCTTAGGAAAAACACATTTGCTTCAAGCGATTGCTGCTTCTGCATTGAAGCGTTTAACGTCTGCGCGCGTTATTTATTTAACTGCTGAATATTTTATGTGGCGTTTTGCAACAGCTATTCGTGATAATGATGCTCTTTCTTTTAAAGAACAGCTTCGTGATATCGACCTTTTGATTATTGATGATATGCAGTTTTTGCAGGGTAAGTCGATACAACACGAGTTTTGCCATTTGCTTAATATGTTGCTTGATAGTGCAAAACAGGTTGTTGTCGCTGCAGATCGTCCACCAGCAGAATTAGAATCGCTTGATCTTCGCGTTCGCTCTCGTCTTCAGGGAGGGGTAGCTCTTGAAATTGAAGCACCAGATTATGAAATGCGTTTGCAAATGTTGCGCCAGCGGTTGAAGGTGGCACAACAAGATGATGGCATGGTATCAATTTCTGATGATATCTTGGAATATATTGCGAAAACGGTTTTAGGGTCGGGGCGTGATATTGAAGGTGCGTTTAATCAGCTCTTGTTTCGTCAATCTTTTGAGTCTGATTTATCTTTAGAGCGGATTGATGAGTTATTAGGTCATTTGACACGTCCTGGTGAACCTAAGCGTATTCGGATTGAAGAAATTCAGCGTACGGTAGCACGCCATTATAATGTTTCTAAACAGGACTTGTTATCTAATCGTCGAACACGTACGGTTGTGAAGCCACGGCAAGTTGCAATGTATTTAGCAAAAGTATTAACTCCTCGCTCGTTGCCAGAAATTGGGCGCCGTTTTGGTGGGCGTGATCATACAACAGTTTTACACGCTGTGCGTAAAATTGAAGATTTGGTTTGTGGTGATCAGACCTTGGCTAAGGAACTTGAGTTGCTTAAGCGGTTGATTGGAGAACAGGCTGTATAGTGTTTATCGTTTCTTTCTTTGGAGAGACTTTAAAGAATTTAATGAAAAGATTTATTTTTTCTTATGCAGGAGTGACTTGCCATTTTAAGAGAGGTTTAATAAACTCTAGCAGGCGATTCTTAAAGAGGGTCTATTCTTTAAGTCTAAAGAATTCTTATAGTTTTTAGTAAATCATACGGGGCTTTTATGCGTATTACAGTTGATCGCAGTCAATTTCTCAAGTCTCTTGGTCGGGTTCACCGAGTGGTAGAGCGCCGTAATACTGTTCCTATTTTATCGAATGTGTTGATTGATGCAGAAAATGGCCGTGTACAGTTAAAAGCAACAGACCTTGATTTAGAGGTTATGGAATCTTTTGCAGTTAATGTTAAACAAGCTGGAGCAACAACTGTTCCGGCACATTTGCTCTATGATATCATTCGAAAACTTCCTGATAGCAATGAAGTTGTATTGTCCGTCGATGAGAATCAAGCAGGTACAATGTCCGTGGTTTCGGGGTGTGCACATTTTCAGCTTCAATGTCTTCCGAAGTCAGACTTTCCAGAGTCACTTCCTGGGCAGTTTGGTTATCGTTTTTCTTTATCGGCATCAGGCTTAAAACATTTACTTGATTGTACACAATTTGCCATTTCTACTGAAGAAACCCGTTATTATCTTAATGGTATTTATTTCCATATTATTAATGATGGTGTTTTGAAATTGCGTTTGGTTGCAACTGATGGTCATCGTTTGGCACAAGTTGAGATGGAAGCTCCTTCGGGAGTTGAGGGAATGCCTGGTGTTATTGTTCCCCGTAAAGCTGTAGGAGAATTGCAAAAACTTCTTTCAGAAGAAAATGATAGCGATGTATGTATAGAGCTTTCGGAGACAAAAATTCGTTTTTCTATAGGCTCTGTGATTTTTACATCAAAATTAATTGATGGAACATTTCCAGATTATCAACGTGTTATCCCTCTTGGAAATGATAAAGAATTAATTGTTAATAGGCAGGACTTTTCTTCTGCAGTTGATCGTGTTTCAACGATTTCAAGTGATCGGGGGCGTGCAGTTAAATTAACGATTGAGCATGGACAGTTAAGGCTTGTTGTTAATAGCCCAGATTCGGGCAGTGCAGAAGATCAATTATCAGTAACTTATGCATCTGAACCGCTTGAGATAGGATTTAATTCACGTTATCTTTTGGATATTGCTGGGCAGCTTTCAAGTGATGAGATGGTTTTTATGTTGGCTGAGGCTGGAGCACCAGCTCTGATTCGTGATAATGATGATGCGGATGTGCTCTATGTACTGATGCCTATTCGCGTTTAGGGGCAGTTGTTTTGCAATGCATGGCCAGTCATGTGCACAAAGTGGCAGTGAGGCAGCTGAAGCTTTTACGTTATCGCAATTATTCTTTTTTCAATATTCATTTTTCTGGTCAGCATGTGGTTTTTACTGGCCATAATGGTGCTGGTAAGACGAATCTTTTAGAGGCGTTATCTTTTCTTTCTCCTGGTCGTGGTTTGCGGCGTGCTGTTTATTCTGACGTTAGTTTTGTAGATGGTGGTGGTGGAGGATTTGTTGTATTTGCGCGTCTTGAATGCGCTCTTTATGGTGAAGTAAAGATTGGTACAGCTTTTGAGGTTAGCGATAACAGTCGAAAGGTCCATATTAATGGTGTGAATGAGTCGAGTGATTGCCTAACAGATTATTGTCATATTAGTGTCCTAACACCGTCTATGGATGGTCTTTTTACAGGTCCTTCACTTGAGCGCCGTAGTTTTTTGGACCGTATGGTTTTGGCGATTGATCCCTTGCATAGGCGCCGCATAGCCGATTATGATAGAGCTATGCGCGCACGTAATCGTTTGTTTTTAGATGGAAATGAAGATTGTGCTTGGTTTGATGCTTTAGAAAAGCAAATGGCAGAATTGGCGACAGCTATTTCTGCGGCGCGTGTTGATGTTATTCGTCTTTTAAATGACATGTTTACACAAATGCCCTCACAGATACCTTTTCCACGAGCTTTTTTACAAATTGATGGTTTTTTAGAAACAGCTCTTAGTGAAATATCAGCAACTGAAGTTGAAGAACAATTTTGTGATCGATTGCGGCATAATCGCGCAATGGATCGTGCTGCTGGTCGAACGTTAGAAGGACCACATCGTGCAGATTTGCAGGTTTTTTATGCTGATAAAAATAGAGCAGCAACATCTTGTTCAACAGGTGAACAAAAAGCGCTGCTAACAGGTTTAGTTTTGTGTCATGCACGTCTAACAGGTATGATGTCGGAAAGATCTCCCATTCTTCTTCTTGATGAAATGGCTGCCCATCTTGATTCGCATCGACGTGCTGCTCTATTTGATATTCTTGATGATTTAGCTGTACAAACATTTATGACAGGAACAGATCGTCTTTTATTTGATGACTTAAAAGGACGCGCAGAATTCTTTGAGATTAAGGATGGCGCTTTATTGCCGTAAAAACATGCTAAATATTTTTTAATAAGTGATAGATCTGAAAGAAAAGGCTTGCTATGTCAGAGATAATAACGATTTTAAATGGTCCTAATTTAAATTTTCTAGGTCAACGTGAGCCAGAAATTTATGGAACTGAAACTCTAGAAGATATTGAAAAAAGATGCAGAGAATGGGCAAAACAAAATGATATCATAATAAATTTTTATCAAAGTAATTGTGAAGGGCAATTAGTGGCATGGATACAAGAAGCAATAGAGGCAAGTTCTGGATTGATCATTAACCCAGCGGCTTACAGTCATACATCTGTTGCACTTCTTGATGCCCTAAAAATGTTTTCAGGGCCGAAAGTAGAAGTTCATTTATCTCATATTTATCAGCGTGAAGCTTTTCGTCACCATTCTTATACATCTGCAGGTGTAGACGCTATCATAACTGGGTGTGGAGGTGATGGATATCGGTTTGCACTTGAGTATATTGCAAAACAATTAAGCAAAACAATTAAATTGTGATAGGTAAAGAGTAAGCATTTAATAAGAGTAATATAGGCATTTAATTCTCTTGATAATTATTTTCAAATCTGTACAATGTGAGGTATATATTTATGACAGTTTTTAGTGCGTATGACGGGGGTAAATAGAGATGAAAAGCTTTGTTAGACAATTAGAAATGCTTGTGATTTTAGGGGGAGCACTGCTTTTGTCTGGTTGTAAAATTGATGTTATGCAGCCATCAGGTTATGTTGCACGTCAACAGCTCATTTTGATCGTTGTTTGTGTGGTGGTGATGCTTTGTATTGTTATCCCAGTTATGGTGAGTGTGGTATTTTTAGCTATAAAATATCGTGCATCGAATATGAAAGCGGACTATTCTCCTGATTGGGCACATTCAAATAAAATTGAAGCATTGATGTGGGGTATTCCAGTTGTAATTGTAATGGTTTTAGGTTCATTAACAGCTTATTATACCTATAAGCTTGAACCTACAAATCCTCTTCCAGTGGAAGTTGTAGGTGAAGGAAAGCCATTACAGATTGATGCTGTTGCTCTTGATTGGAAATGGCTTTTTATTTATCCTGAATACGGTGTTGCATCGATTAATGAGATTTATGCGCCTGAAGGACGTCAAGTTTTATTGCAATTGACGTCAGAGAATTCTGTCAATGCTTTTTGGGTTCCCAAATTGGGTACAGTTCTTTACGCTATGCCGCAGATGAATGCTAAGTTGCATTTGGTCGCTGAAGAGCAAGGAGTATTCAAAGGAGCCTCAGCAAATTATAGTGGTGATGGTTTTTCGGGTATGCGGTTTAAGTGGCATTCTGTGTCTTTGCAGGATTTTGAGGATTGGATTGTAAAAGCTCGGGCTAATGGTCGAGTACTTGATCGTTCATCTTATCGTCAACTTTCTATTGCGCCTCGTATGGGTGATATTGCTGCGAAGGAAAAAGATGCTGAAGTTCGTTATTTTGCACCTGTTGAGAAGCGGCTTTACTATCGTGTTGTGAATCGATGTGTCGATGAAAAGACGGTATGTAATGAAGATTTAATGAAACGTGCTGCTGCTCAGACGCTATGGGGTGCACTATGTTCAGTATTTGATCCTGATGTTATTTAACAGAGTCAATAAAGTAAAGAGCCCTTTTAACAAAGGTTTCTTTTAAACTTGAATTTCATTTGAAATGGGTTGAGAAATGTTTGGAAGACTTACAGATCCTACGGCAGGTGCTTTTCATGCGCTTGCACATGAACCGATCGTTTTGTATACATGTATTGCGATTGTTTTGGTTGGTTTAATTGCTGTTATTGCTCTAACAGTACTTGGGTGGTGGGGGATTCTATGGCGAAATTGGATTACAACGGTTGACCATAAACGCATAGGTATTATGTACATCGTTCTTGGAATTATTATGCTTGTTCGCGGTTTTGCGGACGCACTTATGATGCGAACGCATCAAGCTTTAGCTCTTGGGAGTGAAACAGCAGGTTATTTGCCCCCTGAGCATTTTGATCAAATTTTTTCGGCGCATGGTACGATCATGATTTTTTTCATGGCCACGCCTATTTTATTTGGTCTTTTTAATTATCTTATACCACTTCAAATTGGTGCGCGTGATGTTGCTTTTCCCTTTGCAAATAATCTAGGTTTTTGGATTACGGCTGCAGGGGCGATATTGATTAACATATCCCTAGGTGTTGGGAATTTTGGTCGTGGTGGTTGGTTGATGTATCCACCTTTTACAGAATTGCAAACGAGTCCAGATACAGGGGTAGATTATTATTTATGGTCACTTCAGCTTTCTGGTATTGCAACAACAATGGGATCAGTGAATTTTATTGCAACGATGATTAAAATGCGTGCTCCTGGAATGACAATGATGAGAATGCCTATTTTTTGTTGGAGTGCTTTTGTCAGCAATGTTCTTATTGTAGTCATTTATCCTGTTTTGGCTGTAGCATTTGCACTCTTGGCATGTGATCGTTATTTGAACATGAATTTCTTTACCAATGTTGGTGGCGGAAATCCGATGGTATGGATTAACTATGTTTGGGTTTTTGGTCATCCTGAGGTTTATGTTTTGGTTGTTCCTGCTTTTGGAATTGTTTCTGAAGTTGTATCAACTTTTTCTTCAAAACGCCTCTTTGGTTATACTTCAATGATATGGGCCATGTTGGTTATTTTGATTCTTTCGCTTCTTGTTTGGGGCCATCATTTCTTCACAATGGGTGGGGGTGAAGCTGTAAATACCTTCTTTAGTATTGCTACGATGATTATTGCAGTTCCAACCGGTGTAAAAGTTTTTAATTGGCTGCTTACGATGTATAGAGGTCGGATTCGCTTTGAGCCTCCTATGCTTTGGTGCATGGGTATGATCTTTACATTTGTTGGTGGTGGATTAACAGGTGTTTTATTATCTATTGTTCCTGCTGATTGGCAGTTTCATAATTCGCTCTTTTTGATAGCACATTTCCATCATACAATTATTGGAGGTGTGGTTTTTGCGTACTTAGCGGGGATTGCATTTTGGTTTCCAAAAGTTTTTGGTTATAAACCAAATCGCATACTAGGTATTACATCTTTTTGGTGTTGGTTTATTGGTTTTTACCTTGCCTTTTTCCCCGTTTATGCGCTTGGTTTAATGGGGGCGACGCGTCGTCTTCAGCATTACATGGAACCTAGTTGGCAGCCGATGTTTATTATTGCTGCATTGGGTGCTTGTATTATCTTACTTGGTATCCTTTGTTTTGTGCTACAGGTTGTTTTGGCGATTTGGTACGGTATTAAGCATAAAGGGCACTTACCGGTAACATTAAATGATTCTTGGGGTGATGCACGTACACTTGAATGGTTTACCTCTTCACCGCCTCCTTCTTATAATTTTGCCCTCCTTCCAAAGATACAGTCTGATGATGCTTATTGGAATATGAAGAAAAGTGGTTATCAACGGCCGACAAGTGGATTTACAAAAATTCATATGCCATCGAATACATCGGCTGGAATTATTGCTGGCTTCTTCTCATTAGTTGTTGGTTTTGCGCTTGTTTGGCATATTTGGTGGCTTGTTGCGGTTGGACTGGTTGGTTTTATTGCAACGCTTGTGTGTCATTCATTAACAGGTGATCATCATGGTTACTATATTCCAGCTGAAGAAGTGCAAAAAACTGAAGATGCCTTTACGGCTGTTCTTAAAGAACAAGGAGTGACAGTATGAGTGCTGTAACAATGAATAACGCGAGTACTATAGATGAACTTCACCACGATAGTAGCTCGGTAATGACGTTTGGTTTTTGGGTCTATATTCTTTCAGACTTAATCCTGTTTTCGACACTGTTTTCAAGTTTTGCTGTATTTTCTGCTTCTTATGGTGGTGGTAAAGCGGGCAGTGAGTTTATAGATTTAAAGTTTGTTTTGGTTGAGACTGCTTTCTTGTTGTTTTCGTCCGTCACTTATGGCTTTGCAATGGTACAAGCACATAAAAATAACATCAGTGGTGTGCGTTTATGGATGGCTATTACCTTTGGATTGGGGTGTTGCTTCATTGGTATGGAACTTTACGAATTTCATGAACTTTTGAGTGAGGTTTTTTATTTTGATCCAAATGCTTATGCGGGTATTGATCCTGCAACAGGTTTACAGCTTTTTGGACGGGAAATTCTCTCTGCTTATTGGTCAGCATTTTTTGCTTTGGTTGGCACCCATGGACTTCACGTAAGTGTTGGCCTTCTTTGGATGGTTGTGATGTTTTTTCATCTTCGTCGTAATGGCTTGGATCAGAACAATAAAACACGTTTAGCATGTCTTTCCATTTTTTGGCATTTACTTGATATTGTATGGATTGGTGTTTTCACCATGGTTTATCTATTAGGAGCGTTGTGATGAGCGTGCAAAATGAAACACATGGTCCCAGTACTGGTTCCTATTTGGTTGGTTTTATTCTGGCTGTATTTTTCACTTTGGGTTCTTTTATTCCTGTGATGTATGGAATGATGGAAAGTTGGGCAGTTAGTACAAAGGTTGCGTATCTTATTGGGATGGCGATTATTCAGATTATAGTACAAATTGTTTTCTTTTTGCACTTGAATTCTGGTCCAGACGCCAAGTGGAATTTAAGCGCGTTGTGGTTTGCTGCTATTTGCGTTTTTGTTATTATTGGGGGAACTTGGTGGGCTATTTCTCATTTGAATTATAATATGATGGGTGGTTCAGGACGTGTTATTGAACCGGAAATATCAAGTAGAGATGATTCTTCAGTGTCTGAGCAGTTATCAAACAAAGATATATCCGTAAGAAAACAGCCAGAAAAGATACAGGGCTCAGAGGTTTCGATGGAGCAAGGTGCAAGTACGCAAACTCCTGTAGATCAAGCACCTGGTTCCGAAATGCCTATGGGGCAGGGTCTAGGTACGCAATCTCCTGTAGATCAAGCACCTGTTTCAGAAATGCTTATGGGGCACGGTCTAGGTACACAAACTCCTGTAGATCAAGCACCTGTTTCAGGAATGCCTATGGGGCAGGGTCTAAGTACGCAAACGCCTGTAGATCAAGCACCTAGTTCAGAAATGCCTATGGAGCAGGGTCTAAGTACGCAAACTCCTGTAGATCAATCACCTAGTTCAGAAATGCCTATGGGGCAGGGTCTAAGTACGCAAACTCCTGTAGATCAAGCACCTGGTTCAGAAATGCCCATGGAGCAAGGTCCAAATACGCAGTTTCCTGTGGAGTAGTTGTTAGAAATATCTACGGAGCTGATGCGGCATGTATCAGCTTCGTAGAAGAAATTTGTAGGATATAAAGCAGGAGATAAGTACAAGATATCAGTGGAATGAGTATCATTATTTTGAATATACTTTTAATTTAAAAGAGAAAGTCCGTGGGGTATTTAGCCAATCTTTAATTTTTGAGACAAATAGCTATTTGTAGAATATACAAAAAGTGATGTTTGTAAAATTTACTACAAAGAAAGAGAATGTGCGAAACAAATTTTTATATTGTGTGAGATAAAAAAGCTACGAAGCAGTAATATTTTTAGATTTAAAGAATTTATATTAAAGATAGCATTAAAATTATTTGTAATAATAATATGCAATTGAAATCAAAAATTTAGAGAATAATCAGAAAATTTAATGAAAACCGTTGCAATGACAGTTATAGGTGCTGGTTCTTTTGGTACTGCATTAGCGATAGCTCTTGCCCGTAATGGTCATAATGTTTTACTTTGGGGATATAGTCCTCAACATATCAAAGAATTACAGGAACAACGTTGTAATCAAGTATATTTACCCGATGTTCGATTTCCTGAAAATTTATTACTTGAAGCTTCCCTTGAAACTGCAATAACGGCAAGTCACAATATATTAATCGCTGTTCCAAGCCATGTATTTCATCAAGTTTTGTATAATATTCAGCCTTATTTAGATCAGCATTCACGCGTTATTTGGGCTACAAAAGGTTTAGAACATGGTACTGGACGTTTCTTACAAGAGGTTGCTCGTGAGATTTTAGGTGAAAAAATTCCTTTAGCTGTTTTTTCTGGACCAACTTTTGCTCAAGAACTAGCTATTGGTTGGCCTACTGCAATGACGATAGCAGCTTCTGATGTTGAGTTTGGTAAAGAATTGCAGCAACTTTTTCATTGTGACAAAAGTTTTAGAGTTTATAAAAGTTCAGATATGATTGGTGTTCAATTAGGGGGGGCAGTCAAAAATGTTATTGCTATTGGTGCAGGAATATCAGATGGCATAGGTTTTGGGGCAAATGCACGAATAGCTCTTATCACACGAGGACTAGCTGAAATCAGTCGTTTAGGGGAGGCTATGGGTGCTGAGCTTTCCACATTTATGGGAATGACAGGCTTAGGTGATCTGGTTTTGACATGTACTGATAATCAGTCGCGTAATCGCCGTTTTGGAATACTTCTTGGTAAAGGAATAGATATAAAAGAAGCAGAAAAACAAATTGGTCAGGTTGTGGAAGGATACTTAAATACCAAGGAAGTATATACGTTGGCGCAGCGTATTGGGGTAGAAATGCCCATTGTAGAACAAATTTATCAAATTCTCTATTGTGGTAAAAATATAACTGAAGCGGCAAACACATTACTAAGCCGCGCTCTCAAGGACGAAATTCAATGATATCCTGTTTTTTAATAATTCCAATCGTAAAAAATAGAAACATGCTATGATAGACATATAAAATAGATTTTATTGATGGTTGTATAAGGCAGTCATATTCCAGAAAATTATAGATTCATATCATTCGATTCTTTATGAAACATGGCTGAAATATAAAAGTTTTGGCTTTTGTCTAAGAGCTATCTCTTTGAAGATAAATTGTCGTTTCCACTTATACGTGTTTATGTAATGTAATGAACAAGATATTTTTATTGTCTCTTAAATTCATCTCACAATGATATTTGCAAACAGAATAATACAAGACTCATTAGGTAGAAGCATCTTATTTATGTAACGTATAAGCTAAGAATATCGGGGCAGGGATATTGTGAATCTCTGTTTTTGTAATTCTTTAAAACAAGAAGACAATCTAATTTGGGAAGAAGATGAAATTTTAAAGCTGAAAATCTGTTCCCATTTCTACAATCATTTTTAAATTCAGTTTTACGCTATCTAAAGCAATATCTTTTAAATAATGGAGATTATCTCACACCTTTATTTTTCTCATTTTCTAATGAAAGCATTTTTCTGATGTGTCAGGTAAAATAGAACGTCCAAAAAAACACGATTGCTGTTATATATTCACGTGCTTGTTTTAAAGAGACCTCTCTTAAAAATCCTAAGTCCAATTTGCGACGGTGACTGTGAATAGTGTAACCGATAAAGCTATTGTGCACATCCCCATCTTTATGTTTATGAAGGAGGAAGACGAGCATCATTACACCCCCAAATGTTGTGAGACAGCTCTTGGCACTTGAAGCTGTTCAGTAGAGATATTTAAGCCTTTTATTTTCTCACATGTCAATTCTGTTTTTTATATGCAAGAAATGATTTTTGGAATTATAACTTTGAAAGTCTAAGATTGAAAAAATGTTATTGTACTTGTTTGTGGCTGTCATTTAAACTGAAAAATAATGTGATTATAAAGATAAAAAATTGATTTATATAAATAATTCATTTTATTTTTGTATTGAGTTAATTAAAAATATATGTTTGCTTGTCACAAGCGGGTTAGTATGTGGATAAAAATTATTAAAGATACTTCTAATGAATCATCTCAAGTGTCAAGGGTTGTTTCAATATTAGAACATGGCAAGTAAAATGACGGTGTCGGTTTATCATCTGTATAAACATTAAAATGGTGGTAAAAAAAGGATTTTATGTACTTCACAAGGATTTTTTATATGTTCTACAGGTACCATTGTGAAATGGAATGGCGTGCATTGAGAGATATCTTTAAAAAATGCATGAAGGAGAAACAGCTATAGTGTTTTTGGGTGTTCTATTTTACCTGACACATCAGAGCAATGCTTTCATTAAAGAACAATAGTAAGATTAATGATTGATTTCTTTACGCCTTCATATTCATCCTAAATTAGATTGTATTTGCGTTTCAAGAATAAATCAAACGGTAGGAATATTTTTTTCAATTTGCTACACAAAAGCTGAAACTAAGGGTTTTAATAATTCTCTAATCTCTGTTTCAAACTGCGGTGGCATGAGGGTTGGATATTGATTTATAAGCAATGGCAAAAGCGTATGCTTTAGTAAGGTAAATAACGTCATAAAATACACACTTTATCAACCATGGATTGAAGAAATATTCCGGCTTTTATAAAATATTTTGCGAAACAAGGCATCGTACATCTGGTTTTGTATTGACTTATTCTTACAAACATTTGCACATATTCCTTACGTCATATTATTATAAGTCAATACACTATTATATAGCTGAGAAAGTACTCAATACCCGATTAAAGCACTATGTACATGATTGATTTTCTTTTTTAGTGCAATGAAATAAATTTTATTCTTCTTGGGAATCGTCACTTTTTTTCAGTTCTTCAAGTATTGGCATAGACATGATGTTATAGCCTGAATCAACATAATGGATTTCACCTGTAACACCTGATGATAAGTCAGAGAGTAGATAAAGAGCAGATTTTCCAATTTCATGAATATCTACGGTACGCCGTAATGGGGCATTACGGCGTTGATGTGAAAATATTGCCCGTGCAGCTGCAATACCATTACCTGCTAAAGTTCTAACAGGACCAGCGGAAATCGCATTGACACGAATATTTTGAGGACCAAAGTCCGCTGCTAAATAACGTACCATAGCTTCTAAAGCTGCTTTAGCAACACCCATGATGTTATAATTAGGCACAACTTGCTGTGAAGCACCATAGGTAAGAGTTAAAAGTGTTCCTCCATTGGGCATAAGCTTACCCGCGCGCTGGGCAATTTCAGTAAAGGAATAAGCTGAAATAACCATCGTGCGTTGAAAGTTTTCACGTGTTGTAACATCAACGTAACGCCCTTTTAGCTGAGTTTTATCTGAAAAACCAATGGCATGGACAATAAAATCAATTGTTTTCCATTCTTTTTCAAGTTGCTCAAAGACGTAATCAATATTTTCACTTTTTTCAACGTCACACTCTAGCACTAATTTGCAGCCAAGTTTATCTGCTAGGGGATGAACACGTTTTCCAAAAGCATTTCCTTGATAAGTCAACGCTAATTCCGCTCCTGCTTGTGCGAGCTGACAGGCAATGCCCCAAGCAATTGAATGGTCATTCGCAATTCCCATAATAAGGCCGCGTTTGCCCTCCATCAAACCTTTCATATTATTCTCCGTAAGACCGTACTTTTTTCAATTACTAAGAGCTTTTGTTTATACATAACGTTGGAAAACAAGCGTTGCATTGGTACCGCCAAAGCCAAAAGTATTCGACAATACGGTATTCAGTTGTTGATGATCACGTCGTTCACGAACGATTGGCATATCAGCAAAAGCTGGATCAAGTTCTTCAATATGGGCACTTTCACAAATAAAATTATGATTCATCATTAACAATGTATAGATTGCTTCGTGAACACCTGCTGCTCCCAAGGAATGTCCTGTTAGAGACTTGGTAGCGGAAATGGGGGGGCATTGATCACCTGCTCCAAAGACACGACGGATAGCTTCTATCTCAGGAGGATCACCAACAGGAGTTGCTGTCGCATGGGGATTGATATAATCAATTTTATTATCGACTGTTGCAAGGGCCATGCGCATGCATCGTTCTGCTCCCTCTCCTGATGGGGCAACCATATCATGTCCATCGGATGTCGCACCGTATCCAACGATTTCTCCGTAGATTTTTGCACCACGTGCTTTAGCAAGTTCTAAATCTTCAAGGACTAAAACGCCAGCACCTCCAGCAATGACAAAACCATCACGATTAACATCATAAGCACGTGAAGCTTTGTGAGGAATGTCATTATATCTGCTGGACATAGCGCCCATGGCATCGAATAAAACAGATAGTGTCCAATCCAAATCTTCGCAGCCACCGGCAAAGATGCGCTTCTGTTTACCATATTGTATCATTTCGTAAGCATTACCAATACAATGATTGGAGGTAGCACAAGCTGAAGAGATTGAATAATTGATCCCCTTTATTTTAAAGAAAGTTGCTAATGTTGCAGATGCTGTGGAACTCATCGCTTTAGGGACAACAAAAGGTCCAACACGTTTTGGACCTTTTTGGCGTGTAATGTCAGCAGCTTCTACGATTGAATGTGTTGAAGCACCTCCAGAACCCATAATAATACCCGTGTGTTCGTTCGATACTTCATGCGGTTCTAGACCCGCATCAGCAATTGCTTGATCCATGGCGATGTGATTCCATGCTGTTCCACGCCCATGAAAACGTAGAGCACGTCGATCTACGAGTTCTTCTATATTAATATCGGGCTTGCCATAAACTCTGCTACGAAAGCCTAATTCAGCATATTGAGGTGCGTAAGAAATTCCGGATTTTGCTTCACGTAAACTGGTTAAAACAGCTCCAGGATTATTTCCAATTGCGGAGACAATTCCCATTCCGGTTACAACAACTCGACGCATTCATACCTCCTCGTTCCATACAGAATAGTGAAAAGTTCTTTCTGACGGAAATAACGTTCAATCTTCTTTGAATAAAGCAACGCGTAAATCGTTCGCCTTATAAATAGTCTCTCCATCTGCTTTTAGCCACCCATCAGCTATTCCTAAGACTAAATTTCCACGTCGAATACGCTTAAAATCTATTTCATATTCAAGAATTTTGGTTTGTGGAGTTACCATCCCTGATAACTTTACTTCACCTGTTGATATTGCTCTTCCTTTGCCTGGTTCGCCTAGCCAACCAAGAAAAAAACCTGTTAATTGCCACATACCATCCAGTCCGAGACATCCTGGCATGACGGGATCGCCTATAAAGTGACAATTAAAGAACCACATGTCTGGTGTAATGTCAAATTCGGCGCGAACCATTCCTTTATCGTATTTACCATCAGTTTCACTAATTTGAGTGATTCGATGAATCATTAACATTGGCGGTGCTGGCAATTGCGCATTACCTCTACCAAACATTTCGCCGCGAGCGCAGCTTAGAAGCTCTTCATATGTGTAGCGAGACTTTTGTTCAGCCATTGTTACTCCATTTATTTGCATATATCTTTATTTCTGCGCTTTTCCCAACCTACTTTTAGAGCAAATTTTAAAGAGAGGGAAATGATTTTATATCATTTTTAATGACAAAAGCCTTTTTTTATGTATTCTACATAGGTAATTATTTAAAAATGGAATACAAGATTACACCATACTATTCCCATTTTTTTGTATTTTGATCTTATTTAGCAGGAATATATTTGGGTTTGTAATTATGTCAGTGAGTGCAGACAATTTAGATATGAATGAAGAGCAGCAGTTCACAAAAGAGTGTGGAAAAATTGTGCAATATTATTCCATTTCTATGTTAGAAAAACATTTGCGTCAAAATGGTCTGCGTCCAACACGTCAGCGGTTGGAACTTGCACATATGATTTTTTCTCAAGGAAATCGTCATATTACTGCTGAAGAGCTCTATGAGGAAGCGGTGAGGGCAGGTGTACCTGTATCTTTAGCAACGGTTTATAATACGCTTCATCAATTTACGGAAGCGGGATTATTACGGATTATTGCCGTAGAAGGCTCAAAAACTTGGTTTGATACCAATACCTCTGATCACTACCATTTTTATATAGAAGGCGAAAATCGTATTCTTGATATTCCTTATAATTTGGAAGAAGCTCCCATTATTAGAAATTTGCCTAAGCCACCAGAAGGTATGGAAATTTCACATGTTGATTTAATCGTGCGATTGAAACCAAAAAATCAATCTTGTGATAGGCAGTGAGGATATTCAATGAGGAATAAAAATTAAACTTGTTGAGTTTGAGTATTCACCAACCTTTTACTTTTTCATCAGGATAGATTCCCCATAACTGGGGTTGCTGAAGCCATCCGCGCGTATTATTAATGTTTAGTTCGCACCATTGTCCATCACATTGGCGGATGTTACCAATGACGTTAGGTTCTACTTCCGCCACAAGTTCTGCGTTGTCGGTGGGGTTTTTTCGTAGCATCAGCCTTTTTGTTTTATCTTTTTGCCATGGAATAGTTATAGCAGTTCGCTTTCCCGATAAAAGCGATTGATACACCCATCCCTCATCGCCTTCTGCATCACGAATTTTGCGCCATTGATCATATTCTTGAATGATTTCAATAGGTAAGCCCTTCTTTTTGTAGGTGAAAATGATTGAATAGTTGCTTCCTGGTCCGACGCGTACATTAACGCTGGTGGGTTTAATCGAAGCAAATCGCGGAAGTGGTAAACCACTGGGCCCTAAATTTTGATTAAATGTTTGTGCATGCAACAAATGAGATGAACCCAATACAATGACTATTGCTATTAAGATACATGATATGAGTATTGAAACGCGAAACCAACGAGAATTTTGCACACCGAACTCCTTTATTTCGTCATATATTGGAAATTTAAAATCTGAAAGATAAGACTGGAAACTGATAAAAAGTATGACACATTGCTCGTTAAAGAGATCTAAACGATGAAAAAATTGCTACAAAAATATCAAAATAAGGAAAACAAAAGGTTTGTATTTCTTAGTGCTTATCTTGTTTATGAGGGGGTAGATATAAATAAACATTAGATTTTTATGTAGCTGTAAGCGTGATAAAACAGTAAAGTATATTGGAGCCATAGGCAGTTTTTGTACAGGAAATTAGGGCTAAAGTATTGCATCTCTTTTTTGAGTTTGTTTCTCAAAGTAAAAGTGCATGTATGCATACTATGAACAAAGAGCTGTTCAGAAAGGGATTATTGTGTGGCTTGAAAAGAAGTTTTGAATGAACAAAATAATACGATAAATAAAACATTTAAGCGTAAAAATATGAGCAACATTATAGAGTAGATTGATATATGAAGGGCTAATTTTAACAGGACACTTTTTCGTGATAATTCATTTATAAAATTTTCTACACTCTAATCTTATGCCATGATAATGCTTATCCGTATGGTAGATAAGCTGGCTCCATCGTTCTATTTACCAGCTTTCAATGTTATGCAGTTCCTATTATTCATAGTGTTTATAAGAAGCATTTTTGTTTTTTCTTAAATAGCTTTTATTCTATTTGCATACGAATCCCGCTTATGATGTACAAGAAAATAATCTTGATTGATTCAATATGAGAAAGTGTTGAGAAACTTTACGTTATTCAGAATTATTACTTAATATGAAAAACGATTACTTATAATAATAAATCTCCGCGTTAAAAACTTTAACTCGTTATTTAAATTTTAAAAACATTTCCATCAAAAATGGTAATAAAAGGCACATTCATCCATATTAAAATACAGTGTTTTCTCTGTTTATTGTCAATTTTCTTTTTCTCTAACTCAGTATAGAAGAAAGTTGAATGAAATAGAAAGGCTTATTCGATACACTGATGAGGGTAATTACATAAGTGATGAATAGAAGAAATTTATCAAGAAAAAAGAATCTATAGTGCAGTGGTTGAAATTCGTCATCCTTTAGAGAGATAGAATCAAGAGATATAAAAAGTTATGGAATTATATCGTTTCGTTACATAACTGAAGGGAAAGAGGATTATGAATTTGATATTATATTTTACACACAATCGCATATTGCGATAGTTATTTTTGTTTTGTAATCAGACCTAGGATGATCGAAAGATGTAGAATATTTAATGACAAAAAAGAAGTTCATCATGAAATTTGTACATAAGAAGCAGTGATGTAAGAGATATCCAGAAGGAGAAAATTATAGCGAAAAGTGATAATAAAACACACCGCACTCAATTTACATAGGAAAAAGTCGCTTAAATATCTCAAGTGTAGTTTGTTATCTATTTTTAAAATATAAGAGTGAAATAAAAACCACCTCTATGATAGAAACCTTATTATTTTCAAATAACTAACATATTAGATAACATTGTACATAAAAACCTACCCAAGCAATTCATCGCAATTGCCTATGAAGATAAAATTTTCTAGTAGCTTACTATCTATTGCTTATGCAATTATATAATATCATAAAGTATATTACTTTACCGCAACAGTTCGTCCGTTACTAACAAAACCTTCTCTTTGTGCACGCTTACGAGCAAGCTTGCGTGTACGACGAATAGCTTCAGCTTTTTCACGAGCACGCTTCTCAGATGGCTTCTCATAATAACTACGCATTTTCATTTCACGGAAGATACCTTCACGCTGCATCTTTTTTTTAAACGCACGGAGCGCTTGGTCAACATTATTATCACGAACGAGTACTTGCACTATCTATCCTGCTTTTTTCAGTGTCATAAATGATAGGAAAAAACCTACGTCCTTTTAAAGGCATATCCAAAAGGACAAGCACTTATATCATATAAATGAGACATTTGTCTATATCGCTTTTTAAAATTCTATTTTTTTTACAATAAAAACGCTTTTTATAATGAATGATAGAATTTACGGTTATAAATTTATGAAAGTCCTTGTATTTGATCATTTTCGTCAAGATGAATTTTTTCAGCCGTGGGATAATGGGGTAGTCCCGGCATGGTCATAACATCTCCACAAATGACAACAATAAAGCCGGCTCCCGCACAGAGACGAACTTCTCGTATGGGAATTTCAAAATCAACAGGAGCTCCGTATTGCGTGGGATCAGAAGAAAAAGAATAAGGTGTTTTTGCCATACAAATAGGGTAGACGCCAAAACCTTCTTTTTCCCAAGTTTCAAGTTGTTTGAGAATAGGGGCTGAGATGATGGCGCCACGTCCACCGTATAGCTTTGTTATAATACAATTAATTTTTTGAACGAGTGGAATATCATCTTGATAGAGAACTTTAAAATCAGAATCGTGCTTTTCAATCAAGGTAACGAGTTCTTGTGCAAGTTCTATAGCGCCTTTTCCACCTTGTTCCCAATGCTTACAGATAATAGCTTTGTGTCCAGTTGTTGCAACTATTTTTTGTAATGTTTTTATTTCAGCATCGCTATCGCTGTCAAAATGATTGATAGCCACAACACAAGGAATACCGTAGTGCTTCATATTTTTTATGTGTCGTAAAAGATTGGCAGCTCCTTTTTCTAAAGCGGTGATATTTTCTTCTGTCAGGTTATTTTTATCCAGACCACCATTCATTTTTAATGCACGAATAGTTGCGACGATCACTGTAGCATTTGGTACAATACCTGCTTGCCTACATTTGATATTGAAGAACTTTTCTGCTCCAAGATCTGCTCCAAACCCTGCTTCTGTGACAACATAATCAGCAAGTTTTAAAGCAGTTTTTGTTGCTATAACTGAATTGCAACCATGAGCAATGTTGGCAAAAGGTCCTCCATGAACGAGAACAGGATTATTTTCAATTGTCTGTACGAGATTGGGTTGTATAGCATCTTTGAGAAGAACTGCCATTGCACCTTCCGCATTGAGATCAGCAACGGTGATGGGCGTTTTATCATAACGATAAGCAACAATAATTTTTTTGAGTCTTTGTGTAAGGTTTTCTAAATTTTCAGAGAGACAAAGAAGCGCCATAATTTCTGATGCAACAGTAATATCAAAACCTGTTTGACGTGGAAAACCATTTGTTATGCCCCCCAATGAAATGACAATATCGCGCAATACACGGTCATTCATATCAAGAACGCGCTTCCAAACAATGCGACGTGGATCAATGTTTAGAGTATTTCCCCAATAAAGATGATTATCTATCATTGCGGCAAGAAGATTATGAGCAGATGTAATAGCATGAAAATCACCGGTAAAATGTAAATTAAGGTCATCCATTGGAATGACTTGCGCATAACCACCACCAGCAGCACCACCTTTTACACCAAAACAGGGACCTAAAGATGGTTCTCTCAAGGTAGCTATTGTTTTTTTACCAATAAGATTAAGAGCATCACTTAGTCCAACTGTTGTTGTTGTTTTGCCTTCTCCGGCAGGTGTGGGATTGATAGCTGTGACAAGGATAAGTTTACCATCTGGATTTTTATTAAGCGATTTTATGTATTCAGAAGAAATTTTAGCTTTATCATGACCATAGGGAATGAGATTTTCATGTGAAATACCAATTTTTTGTGCAATTTCAATAATATGTTGCTTTTTAGCAGTGCGAGCAATTTCAATATCAGTTTTAGGCATGGAAAAATTCTTTAAATTCAGCTTTTATTAATGTTTGAGATCTGTACTCCATGGATTAATTAGAAAAATTCATAGAGAACAGAAAAATATTAAGATATCATAGAAATCGATGATATGCCATGCAAGAGATAATGCTAAAGAAGCACAAGAAGAGTTTTATTGTTTTTTAGGAAAAAGAATCTTTTTGCTTTTAAGCAGTAAAAATACGTTTAATTCAATTAAAAATATTGCGAAAAGAAGCTTTGGTTTGCAACAAATGCTGATGACATTAATGGATACCATAAGTGTTTCATAGTAGTACGTTTGAGAAGTAGTTTATTTATTCTTTCTAACAACACACTGAAAAAGTTTCACATGGTGGTAAACCGGAATTTATGGCGACACATCTGAAGTCCCTCTTAAGATGGGACTGCTAGGAATAAAATATCCAGAAACATCCAGTTATGGAACAATTAGAAATAAGCACGTAAAAAATTACCTAACTGAGTAGAGAGTATAATCCGGAAGAGACCAAAAACAAGCGCATAGATTGAAAAAAGAAAACAACAACATACGCTACTCATGCAATCGCTACGATTATAAGCTAATAAAAGCAACTTAGAGCTGAATTGAAGGACTCGTAACATCTTATTCTAGCAAAATGGCTAAAGAAACGACTCACAACAGAATGAAATAACAAAATACAAAGATAGGTAAAAATAAATCACAAAATAAAGAATTTAAAAAGTCTGACTTTATAAGTAAGATATTGATAGATGGCGCACCCGAAGAGATTCGAACTCCTGACCCCCAGATTCGTAGTCTGGTGCTCTATCCAGCTGAGCTACGGGTGCATACATTTCAATTTTTTACATTGTCTAAGACAAAAGGGTTCCTAATCGTTTCATTAAAGAAATGCAAGTGAAACTTGAGTCGTCATAAAAAAAATCTCTCTTTTTTTATGATATATTTTAAAAAAGGATATAATATATTATGGCTTCAGTTGGTTTTGATATGAACATTTTTTTGTCATGACTATACAAAGCAATATGAACGATAGTTAACTTGACGTTTTAATCTATGAAAGATAGTCAAGCAGAGATGAGATGTGTTTTTTGCGGTGGGGGTAAGATATATACACCCGCTGTTGGGTTTTTGTGTAAAACGCCGATATTACTGTTGAAAACTATTTCAGATGAACATGACACAGCAAGGGCGGATGTATGGCGTTATTAAAAAAGAGCTTTCCATTAGTGTTTTTAATCGTTGTTTTAACGGTTACTTATTGGGCTGGAAAAAAGAGTGCAGACCAACCCATTTCTATGGTGGATAAAACAAGAGTATCGGATAAAGCTTCAAATGAAAAAATGGGAAGGCCACCGGTAAATGTTGTCGTTGATCTTGTAAAAGTTCAAGATCTTTATGAACAACTTAACGTTCTTGGGAGTGGAAAAGCTCTTGCAGAAGTCGAGCTTACCCCTTTATCCTCAGGTGTTATTGATAAGCTTTTTGTATCAGCGGGTACAAAAGTACAAGCTGATGATGTGATTGCAAAGCTTGATTCTAAAAAAGAAGAAATAGCGGCTGCAAAAGCAAAAGTGCAACGTGATAACAATGCGTTGACGCTTTCGCGTATTCTTAAATTACGCGCCAGCAATACGGCAACGGAAGTTCAAGAAATTATGGCACGCTTAGAGTTGGATAACGCAAATTTAGTTTTGCGTAATGCTGAATTAGATCTCGATCGGCGAACAATTCGAGCACCGATTCCTGGAGTTGTTGGTATTTTGCCCGTTGATGCGGGGAATAACGTGACCCTTAATACTGTAATAGGCCGTATTGAGAATAGAGAACGTATTTTGGTCGATATATGGGCCCCTGAACGATATGTGTCGCGCATCCATAAAGGAGATGAGGTAACGGCAACGTTAATCGCGCAGCCAGATAGATCTTTTGTTGGTCATATTTATGCGATTGATAATATCGTTGATCCAGAAAGTCGCACACTTCATGTTCAGGTTGAAATCAATAATGAAAAAGATACGCTCATGTCTGGTATGTCCTTTTCTGTTTCCTTGCAGTTTCATGGTGGTTCTTTTCCTGTCGTTAATCCTCTTGCAGTTCAATGGAATAGTAAAGGGTCATTCGTTTGGCGTGTGAGAGAAGGAAAAGTAGAGGCTATACCCGTATCAATTATTCAGCATAAAGCCGATCATGTTTTCGTGAAAGCTCCCCTAGAAAATGGTGATCAAGTTGTCATTCAAGGGGTGCAAATGCTTTATCCAGGAAGTAAGGTAACTATTGATGATCCAAAGTCTCATCAACAGCAATTATCAGTAGGTTATGGAACGGATATACAATGAGCCAAGAATTGAGCACAAAACAGCCTATGTCAAAGGTGGAGCAAGGTGGTCTCATTACCTTATTTATTCGCAGACCGGTTTTTACTCTTGTTTTGAATGCTATGATCATCATTGCAGGATTTGCAGCATGGTTAAATGTTGATGTAAGAGAATTACCCGATGTTGATACTCCTGTAACAACGATTGTGACGATGTTTTCTGGTGCATCGGCAGAAACAATTGATCGTGAAGTTACAAAAGTTATAGAAGATGCTGTTTCTCGTGTTTCAGGTGTTAAGACGATTTCTTCAACGTCTTCTTTTGGACGCTCCCGTGTGAAGATTAACTTTAATGTCGGTGTTGATTTGAATGTTGCAGCATCTGATATTCGTGATGCTCTCTCTCGTGTTACCTATTCTTTACCGAAAGATGCGGATTCGCCTTTGATTATTAAAGCAGATTCGAATGCTGCTGCCATGATGTATTTGGTTGTGACGTCACCAACAATGAGTGTTGATGATTTAACCACGATTGTAAACGATCAGATTGTTGATGCTATTTCTGCTGTTGATGGTGTTGGTGATGTACAGGTCGATAGTGCTCGCACAAAGATTTTTCAGATTGATATAGATCAAGCAAAACTTGCAAGTTATGGATTAACTGTAGCAGATATTTCACGTGTTCTTGCTGATATGACAACAGATGTGCCAGTAGGGTCATTACGCAATTCTAAGCAAACTTTAGTTGTACGTGCTACTGCACGTTTAACAACACCAGAATCTTTTGAACAAGTTGTTTTAAAGCCTCATGTGCATCTTGGTGATGTTGCGCATGTTACTTTATCGCCGGATATAGAAACAGTTATTCTTCGTATCAATGGAAAGACAGGTATTGGATTAGGTATCGTGCGTAAAGCACAATCCAACACTCTTAATATTTCTGAAGGTGTGAGAGCCGTTGTTGATAATCTCAAAAGTATTGTTCCTTCTTCTGTAAATATAGACGTTATTAATGACGATGCAATTTTTATTAAAAGCGCTCTTCATGAGGTTGAAGTTGCGTTGGTCATTGCTATTTTGAGCGTTATCTTGGTCATTTTTCTTTTTCTCAGAGACATTCGTGTAACGCTGATACCTGCTTTATCTCTTCCTGTCGCTTTGATTGGTACCATTGCGGCTATTTATCTTGTAGGGTTTTCATTGAATATTCTCACATTTTTAGGACTTGTTTTAGCAACAGGGCTTGTTGTGGATGATGCCATTGTTGTTCTTGAGAATATTGTTCGGTGGCGCAATATGGGATTAGGTTCCAGAGCAGCAGCGGTGATAGGAACACGTGAAGTGTTTTTTGCTGTTTTAGCAACAACATTGACATTAGTGGCTGTGTTTGTTCCTATTTCCTTTCTTCCTGGGCAAGTTGGAGGTCTTTTTAGAGAATTTGGTTTTGTTTTGGCAATTTCTATTTTGCTTTCTTCAGTTGTTGCCTTAACGCTTTGTCCAATGTTGGCTTCGCGTTTTCTCAAAGAACATATTGAGGAAAAAGAGGAAAAGTCCCATCATTTTGCTTTTTTATATAAATTAGGTAATTTTTTTCATAAGGCATATACTTACAGTTTGCATAAGTGTTTAGAAAAGCCTTGGGCTGTTGTTTTTGCTTCACTTATTTTTGCGGGTCTTTGTGTTGGAGGCTATACGAAGCTACAACAGGAATTAACGCCAGCAGAAGACAGAGCTGTGATCTTTTTGGTTATTAATGGACCACAAGGTATTTCAACACAATATTTGAACGAGCAAATAGAGCAAATTGAAGCAAGTCTACAGCCATTACGTGATGCAGGGGAGATTGCTAACAGTTACTCTATTGCGGGTGCTGGCGGTTCACCCAATACTGCTTTTTTGATTTTATTGCTTTCATCTTGGGATAAACGTTTACGGAGTCAGCAAGAAATCGTGAAAGATATTAATGCAAAGGTTAAACAGTTTCCCGCAGTTTTTGTGTTTGCTGCGCAGGGAAATTCTCTAGGTGTGAGCGGAACTGGGCAAGGGTTGCAATTTGCAATTCTTGGCAATGATTATGCAATATTACAACCCATTGCTGATAAGCTGGTAAGTGCTTTACAAGATGATCCGCGTTTTATTCGCCCACGCCTTACTGTTGATGCAACACAACCGCAATTTTTTATTGAAATCAATCGAAAAAAAGCCTCCGATTTAGGGATTGATATCACCAATTTGGGCGATACATTACAAACAATGTTGGATGGTAAAAAGATTGGTTCCATTAACGTGGATGATCATTCTTACGATGTTAAATTGATATCGCGTACAAATTCTATGAAGAGTCCTAGCGATTTAGAAAATATTTTTTTAAAAACCAAAGACAATCGATATGTTCCTTTATCGGTTATTGCGCGTTTACATGAAAAAGCTATTGCTCCTCAATTAAAACGGGAAAAACGCATGAGTGCTGTTATTTTAAGCGCAAATCTTACTCCAGATATCGCTTTAGGGGAAGCTTACCAAACTGTACAGAAAATTGCTTCTCCTTTGTTATCAAAAGGAACCTATTTGGTTCCCTTAGGGGAAGCCGAAACGCTTAATGAAACATCTTCCAATTTTATGATTGTTTTTGGCATTGCCTTTTTGATTATTTTATTGATTTTGGCTGCTCAGTTTGAAAGCTTTATTTCAGGATTCATTATTATGGCCACTGTCCCATTAGGGATTGGTTGTGCTGTAATTGCTATGCTATTAAGTGGTGTAAGTCTTAATATTTACAGCCAAATTGGATTAATTTTGTTAATTGGTGTTATGGCAAAAAATGGTATTCTCATTGTTGAATTTGCAGATCAATTACGCGATCAGGGAAGAAGCGTGCGTGAAGCCGTAGAAGAAGCAGCAAACATTCGCCTTCGTCCAGTTTGTATGACAATGATTTGTGCCATTTTAGGAGGTATTCCTTTGGTTTTGGCCAAAGGTGCTGGCGCAGAAGCTCGTATAGCCTTAGGTTGGGTTATCGTTGGTGGCTTAGGTTTAGCAACTATTTTTACGCTTTATGTCACACCGGTTGTTTATCTTTTTTTAGGGCGTTTTATAAGACCAAAAGCAGAAGAAGATTTACGTTTAACAAAAGAACTCAATCAAGTTAAATGATGTATATGATAGAAAAGATTTGAAAGTTTATTCTTGTAAAAATATCATTTTCGGATCTTATCCTTTTATTTTGTATATTCCTTCATTTTTATGTGAGCAGTGAAAATAGCGAGCAATAAAGGAGGTGTTTTCTGCTTTGTTATTGTTTGGGCATAGATTTCATTATCAATAACCGTATAGGATAAGCTTATGGGAGATAGCTTTTCGATTCGAAATGAAATGGCTTTTGAAGCCACATTAAAAGCTTTAAGAAACCATGCCGCAAAGGATGGGGTCTATGATATTCGTCGGCATTTTGTAGAAGATGAACAGCGTTTTTCCCATTTTTCCCTCAGACTTGATGATCTTCTTTTCGATTTTTCAAAATGTGGTGTGACATTTAAAACATTGCAACTTCTAGATGATTTAGCGGTCGCAGCAGATGTGTTAGGCCGGCGTGATGCAATGTTTTCTGGTAAGGCGATTAATACAACTGAAAAACGCTCAGTTCTTCATATTGCATTACGTTTACCTGCTGATGAAATTTTCATGTTGGATGGTCATAATCTTATTCGCGATATTCAAGACGTCCTTGAAGATATGGAAAGATTTTCTGAAAAGGTGCGTGATGGAAGCTATAAGGGAAGCAGTGGCGAGAGAATAAGTGATATTGTCAATATTGGTATTGGTGGTTCTGATCTTGGTCCTGCAATGGTCACATATGCTTTAAAACCTTATCATGATGGTCCACAGTGTCATTTTGTTTCGAATGCTGACAGTGCCCATATTTCTGATACTCTCTCTATTTTGAATCCAGCAACAACGCTGTTTGTCATTGCTTCTAAAACTTTTACAACGGCTGAAACAATGGTCAATGCTCAAGTTGCACGTCAGTGGATTTGTTCACATTTAGGAGAAGAAGCCGTTTGTACGCATTTTGTTGCTGTTTCAAGTGCGCTTGATAAAGTGGCAGAATTTGGCATAGATTCCACAAGAGTTTTTAAATTTTGGAATTGGGTTGGAGGACGTTATTCAATTTGGTCAGCCATTGGACTTGTTGTTATGTTTGCAATAGGTGGTGGAAATTTTCGCCAATTTCTCAATGGTGCTTTGCAAATGGATCAACATTTTAAAACTATGCCTTTGCATAAAAATATTCCTATTCGTTTTGCTCTTTTAGGATTCTGGCATCGTGTTATTTGTGGTTATTCATCACGTTCGATCATTCCTTATGCACAGCGTTTAATACATTTTCCAGCTTATTTACAACAGCTTGATATGGAATCAAATGGTAAACAAGTCTCGCTGGATGGAAAACCATTAAGTTTTTCAAGTGGTTCAATTGTTTGGGGGGATTCAGGAACAAATAGTCAACATGCTTTTTTTCAGCTTCTGCATCAAGGAACAGATATTATTCCTGTAGAATTTATTTTATTTATAAAAGGGCATGAGAAAAAATTACATTCTATGTATGAGATGTTGCTAGCAAACGGTTTAGCACAATCAAAAGCCTTGATGAAGGGGCGTAGTCTTGAAGATGCTCGGCATATCTTGATAAAAAATGGAGTTGATGAGGGTGAAGCAGACCATTTAGCACGTCATAGAAGTTTTAAAGGAAACCGTCCCAGCATTACGCTGGTTCAAGATTCATTAACACCTTTTGCACTCGGTCGTCTTATTGCGCTTTATGAACATCGCACTTTTGTTGAAGGGATTTTAATGAATATTAATTCATTTGATCAATGGGGTGTTGAACTTGGTAAAGAATTAGCAAACGAGTTACTACCAATTCTTCGTGGAGAAAGTAAAGCGGATAATCGTGATAGTTCAACATTAGGGTTGCTAGCACATATTCAAGCAAGACGTGCAAAATAATATAATTTTACAGTAGGTTTTGTACTAACTAAGCAAAAGTAGAAGGAGGAGAAATATGAGATAATTCTTTAATTTTACTATGCCTTCTCTTATTATCTGGATTAGATTTATGTAACAGAAAATCAAAAAAGTGCAAAAATTGTAAAAATGAGAATTTATTCGCAAAAACGATAAAGACCTTTGAGAGGTCTTTGAAGACCCTTTGAGCCCCCCCTTAAAATCCTTCGAAAAAAATAAATTGGTACAAAACCTGCTGACAAGCTACAACCGGAAAGCTACGATTAAAGACAGTTTTAATAATATCGCTTTATAAACTGTGGCGGAGAGAGAGGGATTTGAACCCCCGATAGAGTTGCCCCTATGCCGCATTTCGAGTGCGGTGCTTTCAACCACTCAGCCATCTCTCCATAATAAAGTGAAACAAAAATCGGCACTATTTGAGTGTATAAGGGGTAGATAACCTTCAATTGTTTTTGGTACAACCTTTTTTTCTTTTTTATGGGACTTTATTGACAGAGAATAGAAATTCCTTCATATATACAAAATATAAGCGTGGGGAAATCTGCGCATATTTGTGTTGAAGAAGGTTTTATCCTTCTTTGGGATCTATTACGACTGATAAAAAGCAGCCTATTTTCCCTTATTTCAAGGCAGAAATTAAATAAGAGCTGGAGTGAACGGAAGGATAAAAAATGTTCGCAGTCATTAAAACTGGTGGTAAGCAATACCGCATTGTTGCTAATCAAGTGGTAAAAGTTGAAAAAGTTAGTGGAAATGCGGGTGATGTTGTTGAATTCAATGACATATTAATGGTTGGGCAAGAAGGTAATGCGGTTATTGGTACCCCTGTCGTTGCTGATGCATTGGTGACAGCTGAGATTTTAGAACAGGCACGTGGGTGCAAGGTTATCGCATTTAAGAAGCGCCGTCGTCAAAATTCTAAACGCACGCGTGGCCATCGTCAAGAATTTACGAGGCTTCGTGTTTTAGAAATTTTAATGGGTGGTTCAAAACCTAAAAAAGTTGCTGCGAAACCGATAAAAGAAGAAGAAACTACACCACAAGAAACAAAAGCTGCTGCTTCTGTTGAGAAGACGGCTAAAAAAACGGTTGAAAAAAAGACTGCGCCGCAGAAGAAAGCGTCTGTAGCATCAAAGAGTAAGAAAGATTAAAGGAGAGCGTCTATGGCACATAAAAAAGCTGGTGGTTCCTCGCGTAATGGTCGTGATTCAGAATCGAAACGTCTAGGCGTTAAAAAATTTGGTGGTGAAACCGTTATTGCCGGAAATATTATTATTCGCCAGCGTGGTACACGTTGGCATCCTGGTAACAATGTTGGTATTGGAAAAGATCATACGCTTTTTGCATTATCAAATGGAAAGGTTTCTTTTCAACGCAAAGCGGGTAATCGTTCCTATGTTTCAGTCATTCCTATGCTGGAGGCAGCAGAGTAATCTGTAACACTCTCTAGCAATCAACAGGATTTCATTGAATTATAGTTGTGGTTTTATAAGTATTAAAAGGGAAAGATAGAGTCTTATCTTTCCCTTTTTGCGTTGGTACTATAATAAATGTAGAAGATATACGAAAAAGGTACAATTGAGGAAATGGCTTTTCTCAATGAGGGAAAGAGTTTGTGCGATGTTATGTTAGTATTTAGTCCTGAACATATTGATATTATGATAGAATTTGTTGATAAATTTCTGTATAATAATAGTGAGAGAGACTTTCTTTTTATGCATGAAGAAGTGTCTAGTGATTTCTTATAAGAGAAGCAGTTTGTTTTCAGAAAATTATGAGAAATTTAATGAGAGCATTCTTTATGTAATCATTTTGATAAAGATGGGTCTTTTTATCGGCATTGTGGTATTGATGAGTTGTCATACTGTTTTTAGGTGGTAGTGTGGATAGGTGTGGCTATTCATTTAAAAAGACATAGGGATAAAAAATCCATAAGAAGGCAGCCAAAACGACTTTGAAAGTGACGTGCATTAAGGAATTTTCGGTAAATCAAGAGTGAAATTATATTTTTAAGGAGGACGGTGTTTAAAGATATAAAAATAACCAACGTGCAATCAGCGCCCTTCAAGAATATTTTTTCTGATTTCACTATTATTGTGTATTGTTGAAAGTAAATAAGCATAAGAGCTAGGGTTAAGGCAATCATTGCGTTTCATTTTTTACTTTATTTATCTTATTTGTAGAGTTTTTCTTTATTTTAGTAATTGATGATGGTGCTTGGGGGGGGGATGTTCGTACTTTGCAAATGTGCGACAGAGGGTATTGTGTATTTGCGATATTGATTGAAGTAAAGGTGTAGCTTAAAATATATAAATATTATATATCGAGGGTTTGATATCATAAGATGGGCAGCACGGAATTTTAAAGATGATAAGTTGCATGGAGCAATTTGTAATTATGTAATGAATTTATAAAGAGGGATAATAGGTTAAATAAACTTTGAGGAATCAATCAAAATATTAGCTGAAGTTACGGATGATTGGGAAGGATGCTTTCTTGTAGGAAAAATAATGAAAAGTTATGTTGAATAACTTAGGATAATGAGAGCGTTTCGAAAACATAGTTTTTCAGGTGATTGGTTCTGTAGAAAATGGGGTTTTGTCTTTGTAAAGTAAAAGAGTAAGAGGTAGATTTGCTTATAATGGTTTTAAGCACTTCGCTAGATAATAATATCCAATTGTTTTATCGGTTATATTGAGGTATTTAAGCACCTCACTTAGCTATATTCCGTAAAATATAAATAAAGCTGTGGTGGTATTTATAGCTTGTATTTTGGGAAATGCAGCTTTGAAAAGGAATGTGTCAGAGATATTGGTGTTCAAATGTGAGGCAATTTGAATTCATGATGAGATATGAGAAAGCAGAAGCAATGAATGTAGATTTTGCTGATGGTGAAATCTTGTCTATAAGATCTGTACAACTTGCAGCTGCTTTTGATCATAAAAATGATGCAATTTATGCTGCTGCTGAATTGCTTGTGCAGGTTGGTGCAGTTGATAAGTGTTATCTGGCAAGCATGCTTGCACGTGAAGAAACAACCAATACTTGGCTTGGAAATGGTATAGCCATTCCTCATGGTATGGCTGAAAATCGTGATTTAATTATCAAGGATGCTGTTGCTGTTATACAGGTTCCTGCTGGTGTTGAGTGGCAGGATGGCAAGAAAGCATATTTGGTTATTGCCATTGCAGCGTGTCCAGATCGCTATAGAGAAATTTGTAAAAAATTGACGTCTCTTTTATTTGATAAAAAACAGCTTGAAGTACTTGCAACAACTATGGACAAACAACAAATTGTTACAACTTTGTTTGACCAAAATATGAAGATAGAAAAAACTTTTATTGGTGACCTTTCTGTGTGTCAGGAATGGACTTTAGATTATCCAAGTGGTCTTCATGCACGACCAGCTTCTCTTTGGGTTGATTTTGCGAAAAAGGCTCAAAGTTCCATCAGAGTTCGCCATGGTCAATATACCGTTGAAATGAAAAATTTGGTTGGTTTATTGCAATTAGGAGCAAAAAACGGTGATGTTCTGATTTTTTCTACAGATGCTGCAGAAGGAGCACAACTTCTCAATGATGCCATTGCTATTGCAAAAAAAGTGAGTATTAGTGAAAAATGTCTGATGAGAGCAATGGAATCTCAAACAAAGGCTTTTCATGGTTGGTATCCACGCTCTATGCAAAAAGGCATTTCTGGTGTTGGAGCGAGTTCAGGATTAGCATTTGGTAAGATTTTTGTTTTAAGGCAAAATGATATTTCCATAATAGATCAGCCAATTGATTTTGCAGCTGGTGCAGCATGTCTTGAAAATGCTCTTACAAAAACAAAACATAAAATGGCATCTGTGATTTCTGATATTACAGTGCGTATGGGAGCAGATTCTGCTGCGATTTTTTCTGCGCAAATGGTTTTGCTTGAAGATGAAAATTTAATAGCTCAAGCTTGTCGTTTTATAGCGGAAGGTCATGGTGTCGCTTGGTCTTGGGATAGAGCGGTTCGTCAATTTTCAGATATGTTTTTTAAGGTAGATAATCCTTTGTTAGCAGCACGTGCTGTTAATTTAGTTGATGTTGGTCGACGTGTTTTAGGTGAAATCAATCCATCCTATAGATCGTTCTTTTTAAATGATATTCCACATGGTGTAATTCTGGTTACAAATGACCTTTCTCCTTCTGATGTAGCACAACTTGATTGTACAAGGGTAAAAGGATTAGCAACAGCATGGGGAGGTCCATTATCTCATACAGCTATTTTGGCGCGTACTCTTGGTATTCCAATGGTTGTTGCTGCAGGTGATGATATTTTAGCAATTCAGTCTGATATTCAGGCTATTATTGATGGCGATAACGGGTTTATTTACCTTAATCCTACGCTTGAAGACGTTGAAGATGCTCAAAGGCATATTGATACTGTTGCGCAAAAACGTGTCAGTGAAATAAGTGCGTGTAGATTACCAGCGCAAACGATAGATGGTCAAAGAATTCGTATTATGGCTAATGTCAACTACGCAAATCAGGTTCCTGTTGCGCTTGATTTAGGGGCTGAAGGTGTTGGACTCATGCGCACGGAATTTTTGTTTTTAGAGAATCCATATATTCCGGATGAAGAGCTACAATTTAATATATATCGGGCGATGATTACAGCTGTAGGAGATAAGCCATTAATTATTCGTGCACTTGATATTGGTGGAGATAAACAGATTACGCATTTACATTTATCTAAAGAGGACAATCCTTTTTTAGGTGTTCGAGGAACGCGGCTTTTGTTACGTCGACGTGATCTTTTGGTGCCTCAATTACGTGCTTTATATCGAGCGGCAAAAGAGGGTGGAGATCTATGGATTGTGTTTCCGATGGTCATGTCTGTTTCAGAGATTGTCGCTATAAAAAAGATTGCAGAGGAAATCCGCAACGATGTTGATGCACCAAAATTAAAACTTGGTATTATGATCGAAGTTCCAGCAGCGGCCATTATGGCAGATGTATTAAGCGCCCATGTTGATTTTTTTTCAATTGGAACCAATGACCTAACACAGTATACAATGGCTGTTGATCGGCAAAATCCGTACCTTGTGTCTGAAGCTGATAGCCTTGATCCAGCAGTTTTGCGTATGATTTATCAGACTATTCAGGGAGCTGCACAACATAAGTGTTGGGTTAGTGTATGTGGTGGTATGGCTGGAGATCCTTTTGGTGCAATGATTTTGACTGGATTGGGAATTAATGAGCTTTCTATGATATCTTGCGATATTTCTCCAGTAAAGGCGTGTTTACAGACTCATAGTTTTGAAGATATGAAAATTTTAGCACAAAAAGCATTACAATGTGAAACTGCACGAGCTGTACGTGCTCTAAGCAAGGATATAAGGTAATAAAGAACATTAAGGGGAAAGAACGAGCTCATTTTGCAGAGTAATCAGATCTTTAGTGCTGTAAAACATTAATACAGTATATGAATTTATAATGGTAATTTATCGTTTTACATAATGAGAACCCTGAATATTGTAGGTTTTTTTCGTTTTAAATTTCTCTATATTTAATTAATAAAAATTACCCTTTTATACATTACAAGGAGGAGTAATGTATGGATAAAAACACTCTAAGAAAGAATAAATTCCTTTTATGCATTCTCTCAAATAGCAATAGATATTGTAACATTAGGCGACAAAAAGAAAATAGTATTTTTAGAGTATTCTGTTTTGTTATGAGACCATATCCCACTTAAAGAATGCGATAATCAAAAGTATGAAGTAATACGTAATTTTTTTTAAATAATGGAGACTACTTTAGATATTTTGAAAACTGTAACGCTGAATTTAAAAATATATGGTAAAAATGAAAACAGGTTTGCATTTTTATGATTTTGTATTTGATCAAAATGAGACTATTTTTTCATTTTAGAAAATAAAATATATTCATACATATTAAATTAAAAATGCAAAGTTTTTTTCTGAATTTTATTTTCTTTAGTATCAACTAAATATAGAAGTGTGAAATTGAATAGAGGATTTAGAATAGGGCTTATTATGTAATCCTATGAAAGAGAAAACTGATACCATCACACTATTTTACAGCTCTCAATGTTGCAAAAATTCGTGCTATTTAAGAAAATGCATAAGAGCCGCTTATCCTCTCTTAAAATGTTCTTCCCCCACATACCATCCCTTCCTATGACGTATAAGTAAGTGATTTTAATTATTTGATTGTGTAAAACTATGGGCTGTATGCTAATTTTAAGAGAAGTATTTTTTTGTGAAGCAGAAAGTGCGTAAATGAGCATGAAAGTTTATAACTGGTGACAATCTTTTTATTCTCATTATTGTATTCTACAAACCTATCCACGAAAAAAGTTTTTTCTTAAAAAGAAGGGATGTGCTTGTTATTCAACAGATAAAAGCTCTTACTTTAATAAATGAATTTGTTTTTTGGGTTTTGAATGTATAGTTTAGACTTGCACGTTATTTCTTTCTGGGTATAGTGCGAACTTCTGGAGAGGTGGCCGAGTGGTTGAAGGCGCACGCCTGGAACGCGTGTATATGGGAAACCATATCGAGGGTTCGAATCCCTCTCTCTCCGCCATTAACCTAAAACGAACTTTCATATGCCTTATATGGCATAGCCTCAAAAGCCCAGCATTTGCGGGCTTTTTCGCTATTTGCAATTGACTTCCTCTCTATAAAAACACCCCGTTTTTCTCTAATTTTTCTCCTATATATGCCCCTTTCCTGAAAAACACCGTACTTGGAAAAACGAAGTACGGAGCTTTTAGTCATGGGAAATCAAGGGTTTGGCAATTGACCAGTTCGCAGCAGTCTATGCCTAGCATTGTCAACCAGTGAGCTGACGCAGGACATTATCATCTGCGCGAATGATGAAGCGGGCTTTATAGCACTTCTCTTTACGCGACCATCGAAGCGGGTTTTCAGAAAGGCCGAAGGTCTGTTTGAGTTTGTTTGCTAATTCCTGCTTCTGCTTTTTTAGCTTATCATCTGCATCGCTATCCTGCCACGAGAGGCTTCCCCCGGTTTTTGCAAGAACCAATAGGAGTGTCCACTGGTTCGTTCTTTTTCCAGATCTCTGATCTTTCATCTTCAGATGCTCAGGTTCCAGACGTTTCTGAGTTTGTCCGCATGTCACTGACAACATCTCTGTTGCGGTAAATTCGAACACAAACTGCTCCCATGTTGCGCCTGCTGGTGTCGGGAATTGGTACTCAGATCCCGGTTTAGCTGATTTCGGCAACACCGTTTCCAACCAATTGGAGATGATGGTTTGAGCGCTGTCTCTCGCCGTGACCTTGCCTGCAGCATCAACGACGAGCACATCATTTATGCCGATGAGCTTGGATTTATGCCTGATGCTTGCGTCAGAGCTGGCAGTGCTGATAAGACTGCTGGTGGAGGCAATTAACAGAAACGTCTGATCAGCCATGCAAAGCTGATTGACAATTTTATCCAACTGCGAGGATGTCTGGCCCAAAAAGCAATAGACAGGAAAGCTATGCTCGGCTTGTGGATTGAGCACACCAAATTTCCAAAGAGCCGTTTGGCCCGTGATCTTTTCATTTTCCTCAGTAAAACCAATGGCCTCAGCAATTTTGGTCGCCAGCTTTTTATGATCTATGCGATACAGCGCCAGTTCTGATTTTTTGAGCGTGCGTCGGTCGCACTGCTTGGTATCTGATGTGCAGATGCCAACAATATCGCTAGACCCATGTTGCACGACATTCATGTAGCACCCAGCTCGGCCATTACAGGGAATGGCAGATGCCTGCTCATTGGTGATGGCAAGCAATTCTTCTGGAAAGTCTAGCCATTCAGCTTTTACACCCTTGCCACCAGAAAGCTCTGTGAGTTTACGCCATGGCGGCGATTGATACGGCGTCATGACTCTCCTGATGTGCTACGGGTTGTTTGCTGTCTTCTTCCTCTTTCTGCTCATTTACAAAGCCACGTTTCCGCAGCCATGTTTCAATCAGGTGAGAATCTTCCTTGCGATCAAAGTTGGCCATATTCGGTGTTCGCACCTTGACCATGCGTGGACGTTTGGCATTTTCAAATTTCACCGAAAAACTGGCTGAGACTAGTCTGCCAAAGTTCGGGAATTCACGATCTCTTGAGGCTAAGGACGCAAACACATCATTTGAGCGTAGCGTCTGCTTGTCATTATACGGTCCAAGAAACTGGTGCTGGATTTCTGCCAGCTTTATATCTTCCAGTCCATCAATATCGGCACAAGCCAAAGCATCAACGCCGTTATCGATCAGTGGCTGCAATGTATATTTTTCTGCGCCGGGGAAATATTCAGCCTGACCGAAGAGATGTTGGCTGAACAAATCTAAATACATGGTGCGCTCTTTCTTGGCACCGGACTTATTAAAGACGGCTAGTTCATTATTGGCACGATCATAGACAATCACGTCATGAAACTCTGGGCGGTAAAAAATGGTCTTGGATTGTCCAGATTCAATCTTGCCCTCACGCTTAAACGGCATGCCATGACGGATCAGGAAGTATGTCTTGTCTTCGTCCTCTGCGCTGACAGGCAAAATTCGACAGTCAGTGCCGCGTTTATTTTTCAAAAACCAAGCGTCCATATCAGCTTCCAGCGTTCGCATGGTTTCTGATTTTGGAAGAGTAAACGTATCAGGGGACTTTTGATCAGACTGGAAATACATGAATGATTTTGGCTTGAGGATCATCGCCTCTGCGTGAGGACGCTTTAAAAGCTCGGGATCGTGCAGCCATAATGCTAAGGCCAAATCAGCTGCTGTTGAATCTTCATGCGTGTCAATATTATTGGCTTCAGCCTGTTCACTCAACTCTTCAAAATGTTCACCATCGGACATTTCTTGAATGAAAAACAAGGCTTCAACGAATTCAATGTCCATATCCTCTGATGGATTCATCAGAACTTGGCAGAGCGTTTCAAAATCCAGCTCATTATCTTCATTCAGTTCAAAGCTGAACCCGCGTCCGGTCAGGTAGCTTTCATACCTTTTAAGAAAAGTAATCAGATTATCTTGTTCGATGTGTTTCAAAACATCAGGTTGGGCAAAACGTCGTAAATTATAGGTGCTCATGTAGTTATCCTCCTTGGGGTTCGTCTAGGAGGGCCTCGGTGTCAACACCCGAGCAGACGTGTAAGACCTTCCCAATTATTTTAAGTTCATCCTGTTGTCCTATGATGATGGGTTTTCGTTTCTGATTTTCAGGGCGCAGCTCAATATGCTCCCCTTCAATACTCAGCCGCTTTACAGTGGCCTCTTCGCCAACCATGGCCACCACAATATCGCTGTTTTCAGCAATAGATTGCTGGCGCACAACAACGTAATCTCCCTCGAAAATATCAGCATCGATCATGCTGTCGCCGTGCACTTTGAGCGCAAAGCACTTCCCGCGTAGAACATTATTCGGCACCATGACCTGACCAATCTTGTTTTCAAGAGCAAGAATCGGTTGGCCAGCCGCAATCATCCCCAAAACAGGAACAGCCGTCAAGTTGGTCTTATCCGGTGTTTGTGCATGGAGGATTTCGATGGACCGCGCTTTTCGCGCCTGTCTGCGAATATAGCCTTTATCTTCCAGTCGCTTGAGCCCTTCAAACACACTGGGTGCTTTCACCCCCAATTCCACAGCAAGCTCTTGTACCGTGGGCGACATCTCCATGGCACGTTTCAGGCGCTCAATGGCCTGTAATAAACTCTGTTGTGCTTGTGTTAATCTATCCATCTTACACTCAGTTATGGTTAAGCCCTTGCTCGCCTCTTGTGAGCAAAATGCGTTTCCAGAAGACTTCTCTTTCCAGTATTTTTTCATCGGGGGGGGGGTGCTAAGCCGCTGCTCAAGCAACGCAAAACGGAAATGAGAACGGCAGTAATCAATTCCCGCTTTGTTTATCATATCATGAATGCCTTTGTTTCCCCCATGACCCGTTTCAATGTAACACTTCCATCGTGACCATATGCCTTGATCACCATAAGCAGAGCCGATGTAGCGTTTTCCCGTATGCGTATCGGTAATCGGGTAAATACCCTTAACGCATTCTAGTGCTGTTTTCCAATCTGGCCTGTCATTCTTGATCAAGACTTCGAGCTCTTCAAATGATAAGTCTATTTTATCGTATCCGCAGAATGCTCTACCGGAATATGGCTCACGCAAAATCTCTTGCACTTCAAACTTATGGTAATGTGGCTCCATATTGGTCCTAGTCGTGCGGTTGCGATAAGATGATCGGATTTTCAGACGCCCAATAAACTCTTTGCCCAAATCAGTAAGCTCAACCTCATAGCGGTCTGCATGTTTCTCCAATACTCTGAACACACCACCGAACAGCCAGATGTCGGTTTCGTAGTGAAATTGCATGAGTGAGAAAATAAGCGGCCTGTTAAAATCATTGCGGCCCGGCCAGTATTCCTGCCAGCCTTGCCATTCTTCTTTGCTTCTTCCCCATACTTCTAGCGGCTGCGAGTGCTGGTTGTATCTCGCAAAGTGAATTTTATAGTCGGCCAAATTTTCAATCGGCCATATATCTTTGAGCAAAATTGACATTTTCAAACTTCAACTATATCTTAATTAACAACCTAATATAAATTAGGCTTATGATTTTCACAAGCCTAATTTGATTCAATGCATAGCATTGACTGAACCGACAGTTTTCAAGTCATTTCAGTAAGTAACTCCTTGAACGACGCAATAATTCTCAAGGAGGTTCGCCATGTCTTCACTTTCTCCAAACCTAATAAATGAACGAGATTGCCGCAATGAGGTAGTGCATTTGCTGACACTTGGCATCCTGCGTCGCAAGATACGCCTGAACCGTCAGTTCGAGCCAACACATCCCTCTAATTCATTGGACTTCAGGTTTTTTCCAAGCATTCATGTCCATGACGAAGAACCAAAAAACCAAGGAGTTCCTGATGAGTCATGAAAACAAAGAGCTCACCGAACGGGAGCGATTACAAATCAAGCTGGGCCAACTTCCTGCCGGACTTGTGTCCGATGCAGATCGGCAAAAGGAAGTCGCCCATATTGTCGGCTTGGGCTGGCAACGCCTCCGCTTGAAGCAAAAGAAAAAAGCAGAATCGTAGGAAGTGAAGAATGGATAAAACACTTCTGGCGCGTGTGGCGGCGCTCCCAAATATGCCGTTATCCGACTTAAAGGCTTTATGGCGGGATGTGTATCAGGACGAACCACCCGGTGGCCATAAAAGCCACATTGTCCGCAGACTGGCTTATCGCCTGCAGGAGCTTGCTTACGGCGTTGATCCACAGATTGAGAACCGGATCGAACAGCAGGCCAATGATTTATTCGGCTCTGGCAAAAAAGCCAAGCCGAAACGCAAGACACAATATCAGCGGCCCATCCCCGGTATCAAACTGGTGCGGGAATATAAGGGCATCAGGTCACCATTTTAGAGGAAGGTTATGAATATGCAGGCTGCCTATACAAAAGCCTGTCCAAGGTTGCACTGGCCATTACAGGCAGCAGCTGGTCTGGACCTGCCTTCTTCGGATTAAACAACAAAGCACAAAGAGACAAACATTGAGCACAACCACACCGAAAAAACGCTGCGCGATTTATACGCGCAAATCCACCGAGGAAGGCTTAGACATGGGGTTCAACAGCCTTGATGCTCAGCGAGAAGCTTGTGAATCCTACATCGCCTCACAAAAGCATGAAGGCTCTGGTTCCAGCTTCCCGATAATTACGATGATGGCCGCTTTACAGGCGGCAATATGGATCGCCCAGCTTTAAAACGCCTTATGGACGACATCAAAAGCAGCCTGATTGATACAGTTGTCGTGTACAAGGTTGACCGCTTGTCACGCTCCTTGGCTAATTTTGCCAAACTGATTGATCTGTTTGACGAGCACAAAGTGTCCTTCGTTTCCGTTACTCAGCAATTCAACACCACCACATCAATGGGCCGATTGACGCTGAACATCCTGTTCAGCTTTGCCCAATTTGAACGTGAAGTGATCGGCGAACGTATCCGCGATAAATTGGCAGCCTCCAAACGCAAAGGCATGTGGATGGGGGTGTCACACCTATGGGCTATGTGGTCAAAAACCGTGAGCTTGTATTGAGCCCGATGAGGCTGAGGGTATCCGCAAAATATTCGATCTATTTTTGATGACCAGAGTCGCCCACGGAAATGGCAAAGATGTTGCCGCGCATGGGGGTATTAAGCAAAAAGCGCACAACCAAAAACGGACGTGTTATCGGTGGTAAAGCACTGGATAAAGACGGCCTTTATAAGATTCTGCAAAACCCCATCTATATCGGAAAAATCAAACATAAAGATAAAATCTACGAAGGCCGCCATCCAGCCATCATCGATATAGACACGTGGAATAAAGTCCGCGCCACCATGAAAGAAAATACCATCAACCGAGGCGCAATCACGCGGAAGAAAACCAAGGCCATTTTGATGGGGCTTTTGAAGTGCGGTGAATGCGAATGTGGATTGGTGGCAAGTCATACCCGTAAAAAAGGTGGCAGGCTTTATCGCTATTACACCTGTGAACATTACCGCAAAGGTATCAACCCGGATTGCAAGGTTCGCAATGTCAGCGCCAATGAAACGGAGGCATTGATATTGAATCAGCTTCAAGCTGTTTTTGCCTCGCCGGAGATGATCATGGAAACGTGGCGCGAAGCACAAAAAGAGGATGAGACCATCACGGAGCATGAGGTTTACAGCAACCTGAATGACATCGTCCCGATCTGGCAAGAACTTTATCCTGCTGAAAACAACGCATCCTTGAGTTGATGATTGAAAAAGTCATCGTCAATTATGAATTTGTCGATATCCGGATCAGGGCTGCAGGCATGGATAGTTTGGCTCGGGAATTGGACGAGCAAGACAAGCGGCTGCAAGGCATTTCAACAAAAAAACTGGAGGAGAAAGCATGGATAAATGCGTAAATATGATGGCGAACAACAGCATTTCAATCCGGGTGCCAATGCGGATCAAGAAATATGGTGGCAAGAAAATGATTATTTTGCCCGAAGGCTACCAAATGACCCCGCCACAAGAAGCACCCAAGCAAGACGAAACATTCGTAACGGCCTTTGCCAAAGCCTATTACTGGCAAAACCTGCTTGATACGGGGCGCTATAAATCCATTGATGACATGTCACGCCAACGCCAGATCAACACCTCTTATATGTCGCGGATACTGCGCCTCAATCAACTTGCTCCCCAGATCAAAAAGGCCATCTTGGATGGCACGCAGCCGCGCCAGTTAAGCCTGCAGGATATACAAACCCCATTTCCCGATATTTGGGATGAGCAATTAAAGCATTTTGGATTTGCCTAATCTCCCTTCGGTGAAATTTCACCGACCACCCTGAAATTTTTTTCAAAAAAATTTACACCCACCAAAGCCCCGGCATGCGGGGCTTTTTTGTTTTTGCGCCTTGAGTAACGCACCGATTTTCAGGGTCTCCAGTGAGTTTTCGCCAGTCCCAGTTGACCCGCCCGCGTGGCGGCTAACCGCAACTGGAGACGAAAACCATGAGCAAAAACAACTATGAAGGCATCTATCCTTATGTCGTAAACCAAGTCCGTTATCACGCACGCAGCCTGATGCGGCACTCCGCCATTCATGGCGTAGAAGTCGAGGACCTCGAGCAAGAGTTGATGCTGGATTATTTATTCCGCAAGCAGGCTTATGTTCCTGAAAAAGCAAAATGGTCGACCTTTGTTGACCGCATCCTCAACCACAAATGTGCCAGCCTCATTGAGGCCGCCCGCGCCCAAAAACGTGGGTTCGGCATCAGTGATTTTTCACTTGATGCGTGGCTTGAGGATAAGGACGGCGACGACAACGCTCTGCCTGACCCTGCAACCGAAGACCTGACCAACCGCGACCTTCAAATTGACCTTGAACAAGCTGTTCAGCAGATGCCGCCGCATCTGGTGTTTCTGCTGGTTGATCTGCGAACGCTCAGCATCAGTGAAATCTCACGCAAAACCAAAACCCTACGCTCAACCCTCTACGGGACGCTGTCCGAACTTCGCGGATCGCTGAAGGAGCGTGGCTTTGCGGAATATCTGCACTGAGCCGCCGACAGTTTTTGAGCCCTCTCGGTAAGTAACTCCTTGAAGGCAAGAAAACATGCCGGGTTCTCGCGGAAATACAAGACCTGAAGCAGGAAATACCGCGACCGCTTTGCTCTTTGGGCGGCGTCAGAACCCGGCAGCCGAAACGACATGACCAAAGAGCAAATTTTAACCTACGAAATCAAGGAGGTTTCATGTTTAAACCATCGTTACAAAAGCTGATTAAAGACAGCCTTTACGCCAAATATGTTTCGGCATTTATTCAAATCCCGGCACTTGGTGTCATAGAAGAAGACACCACCAAACCTATCCATGAGGCCACTCTGGATGATCTGGCCTTTGCCGCACAGGCTTTGGATAAAGAACAAAGCGCCATTTACAAGCACCTGTCTGTCATCCGTGAGCTTTATACGGAAGCGCAACGTCAAGGCCATACGCAGCGTCTTGAAGAAATACAGGTGCAGGCCGATGTGGCAGAAAGCAAAGCGCTCTATGCTCATGCCAGCCAGCCCAGTGGGGTGAAATGGGTTGAGGCTCTGCGTGCATCTGTTCGCCCGATTATCACCTATGCGTTTTTCATTCTGTTCGCCACCGTCAAAACCGCTGCACTGTTCAAGTTATTGGATCAGGGTGTCGGAATTACCGACGGACTGATCGCCCTGTGGGATGCTGAAACACAGGCATTATTTGCCGCTGTCATGTCCTTCTGGTTTGATCAACGTGCCTTAGCCAAGTTCCGCTCAAATCCTTGAAAAACAAGATCTTATTCACTTGATAAGCGCCAGGAATGAAGCGTTACTGTAAGTGTAAAAAGTAATTGAAAATAGGGAGATAACACCATGAGCAAACTATTTTACAAGGCCGTGATTGAAGATGTTCAAAATGAGAAGTGTACCGATGCAGAGCTCGAAGCACTGCTCGATGCTTTTGAATACACGGCCAAGAAAATGGCCACCACACTGGCCCGTAAAGCTTAGTACGCACTGGAAGATTACGCCACGGCCAAGCAATACGGCATTGACCGCTTTACGCTGATGATTGAGCGCAAAGAAGTCCTCGGGCAAGAGCAATGGCATGGCGTTTTTGAATATGGGAGCAAGAACCTTAAAGTTATAGGAACACTGGAAAAATGAGACATATCACACAAAACGAATTGGACCTGATCAAACGGTTCGAGGGCTTCTCTCGAACCGTTTATTTTTGCCCGGCTGGCTATCCCACAATCGGTTATGTCCATGTTGTGAAAAACGACGAGGACTTTTCGGCAGGCATTGATGAAACACAGGCTGAAGAACTCTTGCGCCAAGATGCCCAGATCGCAGAGCGTGCCGTTCTGCGCCTAATCAATGTGCCGCTGACAGATGGCCAATTCGATGCGCTAGTGTCATTCACCTACAATCTTGGCGGCGGAGCACTCCAGCGTTCAACACTGCGCCGTAAAATCAATCGTGAGGAATACGCCGAAGTACCAGAACAGTTCATGCGCTGGGTTTGGGCGGGCAGACGTAAGCTCAAAGGGCTAGTTCGGCGTAGGTATGCCGAATGCTTGCTTTATCAAATACACTAGAGTGGTTTTTCTAGTACAATTATTGTTTCTCTAAGCAGCTCTTTGAGTCTTGGGTTCATTTTCAGCTGCTGGCCAGATGTGCTAGCTCCTCGGCAAACAATCATTTCCCTTACTTTGAAACCTGTATCTTCTGCTATCTTAGCTAGGAGTGTATCTGTGGGTATGGGTATTCCTACATAAGCACTTTGGTCGACAACGATGTGCATAAATCCGCCTTTTAATAAAACATCGTAGCAGTTTTCAATAATTGTTCGCATATCATAAAAATATGATCGAAGCATACCCGGCACGAGACGTGTACGACTGTCACGCTTGCCAGTCATTCTCTCTTTTTCAGGAATCTTTTTTTCGATTTCAACACACAGCGTATCAACTAAATCAATATCAGTTGTTTTTTCAGCAGACTTTTTAATTCTATAGTTTCGTACAAGCCTTTCCCTGTATTTGCCAAGTTTGCTTAGTAGAGAATATTCTCCAAAAACAATTTCCAGCTTATATGATTCAAAATAATCGAATGAATTTGCATAGGGCGGAGAAAATATAATAGAGCCAGCGTGATCGCCAGATATAGCACTTAAACTCAACTTTCTTGCATCAAATTCTACGCCACGTGCTAAACTGTCCTCATTGTGTGGGTTCTCTTCATAATCAATCAGTATTAGTTGCAGCTGGTCCAAGAAACGCTTTTTAACGTCGCCTACAGGTGAAGGTCTTGTTGCCAGCCCATTACCATCACGTTTTCGATTAGAACAGTCCTCCAAAATTGCTAATAAACAAAAATTCAAAATGTTGAATATGCGTTTATTTGATTCTTCGTGAATGCGACGCTTTATTTTAACAAGTTCAGTAAAGTTGCCTTGATCAAAATATTTACTAATTTGAACCTCATACTCGTTGTATTCATATTTTTCATGGTCAGTACATTTATTCCAATTATTTATTATCTTATGAAGTTTCTGCAGTTCACCTGTAGATAAAGCGTAAGATTTGACTTCTGTAGATAATATTGCGAAAGGATTAACGTCTAGGCCGACAGACGAAATGCCTAGCTCTGACGCTGCTACAGAGGTTGAACCTGAGCCGCACATGGGATCAAGAACAATACCGCCAGAAACGTTTGGGTATCTGGATAAAATTTCTTTAACAAGATCTCCTGCATAACCTTCGCGGTATCTAACCCACCTGTGGTATGGCTGTAATTTTGAAACAGAAGTGTTAACTAGTTTTTTAAAGAAAGATTCTTCATTTGAAACATTATATTTTTCTTCTAGATATTCTAAAGATTTACAGAGTTCTGTAGACGAAAATGTATCTTCCAAATCCGACCATATCAAACGTGGTTGATTTTCTGATTTAGCAAGCTGCAACATCCGCTAAGCCCTCCGTTTCTTGATTAGTTCTTAGATCTATCCGCGCATAGGCTTTTTCTAGCGACATCGAACTAAATTCGTTTTCGATATCCTCAATATTTGCTCCATCTTTAATCTGACGTATTAGGCAAAGGGCCGAGTTAGCATAAAGCTCAACTAAAAATTCCCCGAATGACACACTGCAGTCTTTTTCTTGAAGCTTTAACATCGTATCATTGAGACATTCATTGAAACTGCCATTATAGTCTTTCTCATTAGGCAGACTTTTCTTGCTGAATGTATAAATAAAATCACCCTGTGGAGTTCCATCGTGACGGAGGTGCGCCGTATCTCGATAAGCATGAATGGCTTCTTGGTAAAAAATCCCTTCCGGTTCAATATGAAATCCTGCATCCAAGGTTGCTTTGATAACGGCATACCATGCTCTAATATCTTTATTGTTAAAGGTGTAAACCAAGCAACCGTCTGATTTTAATACTCTGTTACATTTTTGAAAAACGCCGAGTAAAAGTTCATAGTAATCGGAAAAATCTTTCTGGTAGGTTTTATCTTTTGTTTTTCTGTGAACAACGGCTTCAGAGGCAAGCTTATGCTCTGGAAATGGAAACTTAGTTCTGCCTTCTAACCAGACCTGCCAAAAAGCACACAATTCACCATATTGGACATTACTTCCATATGGTGGATCAGTTATAATCATGTCGACAGAACCATCTGGGATATCGACCTGTTTTGAATCCACGCATTGCACCATGAAGTCCGCAGAGCCCTTTTCAAGGTCTGAGAAGTTCAGAGTATTTTTCTTTGAATTAAATCTAGAATCTCGATCTTTTAGGCCAGACTTGATCGCCTTTAATCTATTGTCAAAATATTCAAATGGATTGGCTTCAATAAATTGATTTGGTATCCAAAACGCATGCTTTGCCCACGCAACAGGTCTTCCATCCATCCAAGATGAAGTTGAGAAGTTCATGTTGTTGGTGTACCTGATTAATGAACTCAATATAAATATTAAAAAATCATACTCGGGATCACTCATATCTTTTTGAATTTTAAGCTTCTTGGCCATTTCAAAAAAGCTCGCCGAAATCAAAAGGTTTCTTGGGGTGAAAAAATCCGTAAATTTCACAAAGCCTTTTCTATGAAGACAATCTTCCTGTTGTCGGTCCCATTCAGCCGGAATTTCAAAATCAGGAAAATGAAGTCCTAAACTAGTTTTTAATTTCTCTAGGTTTTCGCTATATTGTTTATGTTTCTCAATATCGTCTCTAGACGGTTCCTTTGCATCATGTGCTCCGCATTTCTTGCATCGATATCTTAAGCTAATTATTTCACTGGAAATTCTGGGAGCGTCTGCTGCTTTAATATTTGAGCTGCAATGGTCGCAGACATATATGCCATTCTTTGGTTTTCCAGCATCGTTAAGCGCTTTATTGTCATTACGAAAGGACGTGTTTTTGCTACAATGTGGACACTTTATTAAATATGCATGCTCTATCCAACGAACATGTGCCTTGTCGTTTTTACAGTCTCCGCATTCTGTTGTAAAAGAATCTTCAAAATGACCTTTAACCATTTTCTTAAGGTCAAGTGCATAAGAAAGAATTTTAGCGGCATCAACGTCACAAATTTGGCAATACTGGATGAAAGAGGCTACCGGATTAACATCGGTCGAAACAATTTTTCGATTAAGAGTTAACCCTTCAATTAAGGTGACGCCCCCTCCACCAAATGGATCAAAAATTATTTGACCTTCCTTCGTATAAAAGTCGATGAGTTCACGAAATACATTGTGAGGTCTTCTCGCGAAATATTTATGCATTTTATAAATCGGAGTGTGACCAAGTGACTTTAAATGTTTGCTAAAATATTTTTTCTGATTTATTTCACCCATAGCGTATCTCCATAATCTTTATGTATGTGTTTTTCTGACTCCGCAAGGAGTGACGCTAGGAACACTTCTTTTTCCTTTATTATCAAGAAGATATTTTTATTTGAGGTAAAGCACTCATCAAAGATTTCTAAGTGCCGCATAAGGTACCGATACTGGTTTCCAGCTGTAGTACGATCTGTCCATACATTATTGTACGAAAAAGCCTTTTCATATCTTGAATTTAAGTCTTTAAGTATCTCATTTTTATTTGCTTCGTTTGTAAGCAAAATATTAGGGTATGCAGCTTCTATTTCCTTGGCAACCGATATTGCAAGTTCTAAATCAGGCTTTCCATCATTGAATTGAATTGAAAATAAGCTGTACAAAAACTGGATGTAGTTCAGGCTCTTTATTTCAAGCATGAAGCTAATCGCCTCCCTATATGGAAAGAGAATACCGTCTTTATGTTCTTCCCTGTACAAAAGAAACTGGTTTCTAAGAGCGTCTAAAAAGCTTATATGGCCTTGCTTGTACAAAAGGCCTAGTTTACTTAATTGGTATTTGTTTCTCTCTACTTCATGAAGGAAGCCGACCCTTTTACAGTGAGATACATTGTTATTGTTTATTCTGATCTCTTTTGACGTGTATATTGCATCAGGGTTATCAGTGATAATTTCAAATGTAGGAGTTATTAAGCTTTCTTCTAATTTTATTGGTGTATAGTCACAAAGTGTCTTAAAAATACGTGTGAAGTCGCCTTTTCTTTCATTTTTTCCAAGTTTACTACCGACACCTATGCTACCCGTTGGGTTTTTGTTTACGTTTGCAATTCGTAGCAAAAGCGCATCTTCAAAGTCCGAAGTGTTCAATTCCGTTGGCAGATTTATAACTACTTTTCCCGGAACAGAACTACTACCTTTTATTCGACCTTTTGCAGCAGACAAATTGATTGAATCGATCCATTCTGCAAGAGCTTCATCTTGATCTCGCATAGCTTGAATGAGATTAAATAAAGCTTCAAATCCAGCTCCAGAAAGTACATCTTCACCTTCTTGATCGAGTAACACAGGAACGATTATATACGAAAGCCTGCCTGTTTCTCCAAATTTCTGTCTTACAGCACGACCGACAGCCTGCACAATGTCAATCATTGAACCTTTAGGGTCAGCAAAGAAGACAGCATCAATTAGAGGAATATCTATTCCTTCAGTCAAGCAACGAACATTTGTGATCACGCCCAGTTCTGAGTCTTCAAAATTTTGTATTATCTCAGCACGATCTTGAGCAGTCATGGCTCCGTTGATGTGTGCAATAGCAGTCTTTTTATCACCAAAAGAGCTCTCAGCAGACAAGCGATTTGCAAAATCACGAGATTCAGAAATCTTGGAGTGAAATGATATAACCTTTGTTAATCCAAGATCTTGTATGGATTTCTTTAGCAAAGCTATTTTATAAATATTTTGAACAGTTTCTGTATGACTATCATCATCAGTCACATAAACATTGTTTTTTATAAGTTGATTATATTCAGAACTGCTAATTCCCGTAAATACAATGCGATAATCTGAGATAATATTTTTCTCTATTGCTTCACCAAAAGTAAGCCGGTGAAAAACATCACCATAGATACTTTTATCATTCATAGAAAAAACAGAGAGATTATGTTCTTCGAGTTTTGAGCTTAGTTTTGGTCTAACGAGGCGCTCTGTAGCGGTAAGAAAAAGTTTTTTCTTTGTTTTAATGGCAGCATCGTCAAGAGCAATATTAAACTGAGAGTTTGAAACTCCCGCAGTTCTGTGCGCTTCGTCATAAAAAGCGATATCGAATGAAAAGCTGTTTTCATTCTCGGATAGCGCATTCTTTATTACTTCCGCAGACTGATATGTACTAAAAATAAACTTCTTTTTATTAGAAGGCTGGGCAATAAAATTACGTACAGCTTCTGCTGAGGTAGTCACAGGTATATCAATATCGCCTATATCAATGTTATTGCTATCAACTTCTGCATCAACTGTTTGATCACTGCAAACGCACAAATACTGAAATGGCGATGAAGACTCAGCGGACCACTCCTCGAGTGCTTGCCTAACAAGTTGCAGGCTTGGGGCAAAAAATATTACGTTGTCAGCTTGAAGATGCTCAAGGGTCCACAGTGCGATGAGAGTCTTTCCTATTCCACAAGCCGCAATGAGCTTTCCTCGATCACTTGATGAAAATCCAGAAATAATGTCTTGAAGTATCTCAGATTGATATGGTCGAGGACTCTTCTTATCTCTTTCAATTTGAATATTTTGAGAAATGGCAGACTGATATAAAGAAGAAAAGAAGTCTTCGTCCAAAGAGGTAAATCGGTCAACTAATGCACTTAGATGCCCGGTTTTTTTATGAGCTACATTCGGCAGAATGTGAGTGTTAGAAATAATCAACCTGTAATCAGCGTACTCTGCTTCAGCCCAAAATGTTGAAAGTTCGCGTGATGTAAGTGCTGCTCGCCCAGACCGGAACTTGGCTTGCCAAGCGATATAGTCTCCTGCGTTGTTGATAAAAACTCCATCTACGCCATAGTCTGTTTTCTCCAGACGAAGCTTATCAACAACATGCTTTGGAAACGGACGGTTATCAACAATTGGGCAATATATCTCTTTAATCTGATGTAAGTCAGATAAGAACTTCAAATAAAAATAACAGAAATATTCAAACGCATCGCCTTTAGCTTTGTTGTCACCAATAGCCTCAAGCGTTCTCTCAAGAGAATTCCAATCGCTGTATTTTGTCTTAAAAATATCAATCATCTTTGTTGGTTCTTTTTTCTTTTGATTGTTCGTTAACGCCTTCTTCTATCCACTTTTCGAGCTGCTCTCGTTTGAAACGCCAAGCTCCACCAACTTTGAACGCGGGTATCTTCCTGTCTGACAGGAGTTTATAGACGTGCCGTTCTGTTACTTTTAAGTAACGGGCCACTTCCTCAACTGTCAGAATATCGTGCTCGTCAGACATGCCTTCTCACTTATAATTTGGTCATTAAGATGTAAAATATTCTAAAATGTTCATAAGCACAAGGACAATGATAAAAAATGGCAGGGATGTAAGTGCAGCAATACGGTAACGATCAGATTCTCTACTCACCATCGGACTTGGTCACCTTTTTGGGGTGTCACCATGCGAGCTTCCTTGATGTGAAGGCGCTAAGCGAGAGCATGGATAAGGCCGAAGCCAGCACTACAGCTCAGCTACTGCAGCAAAAAGGCTTGGAACATGAGGCGGTGTATCTCCAGCAGCTTAAAGACGAAGGTAAATCCGTCGTTGAAATCCCTAAAGACTGCAATCTGCAAGATCGTGCCCAGCTAACACTGGAGGCCATGCAGTCCGGTGCGGATGTCATTTATCAGGTCGTTTTCTTTGTGCCGCCTTGGCGGGGTGATGCTGACTTTCTGATTAAGTGCGATACGTCGTCAGACTTAGGGGATTTCAGCTATGAGGTGCTGGATACCAAACTGGCGCGAACGGCTGAGTCCAAGCATATCATGCAGCTTTGCGTCTATTCTGAGCTGCTGACTGACCTGCAAGGATTGCGCCCGGCTGATATGCATCTGTTTCTGGGCGACCATGAAAAACACAGCTTCCGCGTGGCTGACTTTTTCTATTACTACACCCGCGCCAAAGGCCGCTTTGAAAGCTATCTGCAAAACCTGCCTGCGGACTCATATCCTGAGCCTTGTGGCCATTGCAATTTCTGCCCGTGGCGTGATGGCTGCAAAGCGCAGTGGGAGCAAGATGACCATTTAAGCCTTGTAGCCAACATTCAGCGCTCACAGATGGACAAGCTACGGAAGGCTGGTATCCGCACCGTTGCAGAGCTTGCCGCCACTGCACCTGACACCAAAATCCCTGATTTGAGCCGTGATGTATTTTTACGCCTGCGCTCCCAAGCTGTCCTGCAACACCACAAAGCCACCACTGGCGAGAATAAATGCGAGATCATTCCGTTTCCTCCGGGCAAGGGCTTTACTCGTATGCCAGTGCCGGATAATGGTGACCTGTTCTTTGATATGAAAGGCGATCCGCTTTACCCGAATGGCTTGGAGTATTTGTTTGGGGTGTATTATTTCAAAGATGGCAAGGAGCTGTTCCTTCCGTTCTGGGCGCATGACCATGAAGAAGAAAAAGAGACCTTTAAGCGCTTCATGGGCTTTCTGGCTGATCATCTTGCTAAACACCCACATGCCCATATCTATCATTACAACCACTATGAAACCACAGCCCTGAAACGATTGGCCTGCCGTTATGCGGTCTGCGAAGAGCCGCTGGATAATCTGCTTCGCAACCAGAAATTCATTGATCTGTATCTGGTGATGCGTGAAAGCATCCGCACCTCTGAACCCGGCTATTCCATCAAAAACATGGAAACCTTCTATATGGACAAGCGTGCCAATGCTGTGGCGACCCGCCGCCGATAGCATCATCGTCTACAACGAATGGCGTGAAACAGGTGCTGATGAATTGCTGCAAGAGATTTCTGATTATAACGAGGTGGATTGCGTTTCCACGCATTTGCTGCGTGATTGGCTGCTGACACTTAAGCCGGAAGATGCGCCGTGGTTTAAGGGCCTTCCGGAATATGCCGAGGAAGAAAAGCTACAGCGCAAGGACTGGGAAATCGAATATGAGGATTACCAAACCCGCCTTGGCGTGATCGAGGATAACCCACCGCCGATCAATGAGCGGCTATCGCATCTACTGGAGTTTCATAATCGGGAAGCCAAGCCGCAATGGTGGAGCAGCTTTGAACGGCAGAACAAATTTGAAGATGAGCTGGTTGACGATACGGAGTGCCTTGGTGGCCTGCGGCAAGTTGGCAGCCCCGAGCCTGAAAAGCGTTCCCTGATATACAGCTATCGCTTTCCTTCACAGGAATACAAGCTGAAGGTCGGCGCTCAGGCCGTTGATATTGCTGTCATGGAAAATGCAGGCATGATTGTTGAAATCGATGAAGATGCCTGCATTGTCAAAATCAAGCGCGGGGTCAGCAAAGAACCATTGCCGGAAAGCCTATCAATTGGCCCACCGGGACCGATTGACAGCAAGATCATCCGCTCCGCTATTTACCGCTATGCCGACCATGTGCTGGAAGCGCCAGAAGGCACTCATGCCGCGACAGAACTACTGGCGCGAAATGTACCACGCATTCAGGGCAAGCAGTCGGGCGAAGCGGTTATCACCTCTGATGATCTGCAAGGCGATGCGCTGGAAGCCATCGCGGCATTAGATAACAGCTATCTCTTTATCCAAGGTCCACCGGGCGCAGGTAAGACTTATACCAGCAGCCATATCATTGTGGACCTGATCAAACGCGGCAAGAAAATCGGCGTTACCTCCAACTCGCACAAGGCCATTCACAACTTGCTGGAAAAAGTGGAAAGCGTTGCCGCTGAAAAAGGCGGGAACTTCCATGGCATCAAAAGAACCAGCAGCGGTAATGATGAAACCGTTTTTGATGGGCAATTCATCCGCTCAGAAACCAAGATCGAGAATATGAGCCTTGGCACTGATCTGTTTGCGGATACCGCATGGACATTTGCCAGCCCGTACTTTGATGGTTAGCTGGATTACCTGTTTATTGATGAGGCCAGATAAGTTGCGACCGCCAATGTGGTGGCGATGGCCACGGCGACCAAGAATATCATTCTGGTAGGAGATCAAATGCAGCTTGGTCAGCCTATCCAAGGCACTCATCCGGGCGAGGCTGGATTGTCAGTGCTGGAATTCTTGTTGGGCAATTATTCCACTATTCTGGCTGAGCGCGGCATCTTCCTTGGCCAGACACGCCATATGCGTCCAAGCATCTGCCAGTTTATTTCTGATGCCTTTTATGATGGTCGCCTGACTGCTCATGAAAGCACTGCTGAGCGCGGCCTGAATCTGCAAGGCGTTGATCTGCCCAATGCAGGGATTGTCATGATCCTGGCAGAGCATGAAGGCTGCTCACAAAAAAGCGTTGAGGAAGGCGAGATCATCAAAATCAAATATGATGCCTTGCTTGGCCAAGAGTTTACCGACCGTAATGGCATCCGCCCGATCCACCGAGGACGATATTCTTGTGGTCACGCCATATAATGTGCAGGTCAATTATCTGCGCTCCATCCTGCTGGACAATGCTAAGATCGGCACCGTTGATAAGTTCCAAGGCCAAGAAGCGCCGATCGTGCTGATTTCTATGGTGACATCCAGCGCCGAAGATCTGCTGCGCAACATTGAGTTTCTCTACAGCAAGAACCGTTTGAATGTTGCCGTGTCACGCGCACAGTGTTTGGCGGTCGTGATCGCTAATCCAAAATTGCTGGAAATCCCATGCGACTCTGTAGAGCAGATGAAACTGGTCAACACATTCTGCTGGCTGGATGAGTATGCAGCCTCTGGAGATACGCAACAAATTCCGAGGAGAAGTAACCTTGGCTAATAACTGGAACATTCCTGATTGGTTGGAAAAAGAAGTGCGGGATCGTGATAAGATTTGCGTCTATTGCAGGTCAGAATTTACGCCAGTAAACGTTTCCAGAAAAACGGCGGCAAGTTGGGAGCATATCATTAATGACGCATCCATAATCACACGGGAAAATATAGCGCTCTGTTGTTGTGGATGTAATTCAAGCAAGGGACAAAAGCCTTTGCTTGAATGGCTTAATTCTAAATATTGCTCTGACAGAAATATATCTAAAGATTCTGTTGCTCCGATTATTAAGACAGCAATAGCTACAGCACGTTGCGGTGAATAACTGGCTTAATCACCGTATATTTTGCGGCGATTATCCGTTTCCAATGAAGGCAAGGCAGGATTCGAACCCTCGGTATAGTACCGTAGTAATCTGCATTAAAGGGTTCATGCTACCCAGTATTTGAAATGCAAACCCTCAGTACCGTAGCAACAAAAACCTTGATTTTGTTATCTTTCAGGACGATTATTGTTGCAACTCAATGGTAGGTGTAGAGGATTCGAACCCAAAGGGGGTCAATACCCCGCCATTAATTTAAAACGAACTTTCATATGCTTGATATGACATAGTTTAAAAAGCTCAGCATTTGCAGGATTTTTTGCTGTTGCAATTGACCAGTTCGCGCCAATCTATACCTGTCATTATGTACAACTAGAAATTGTTGTTGAATTTCCATGAATTTTACACTTTTTAAGCTCCTCTCCTCTCGATCTTGAGATAACCTGATCTAGCATAAACGATCTCTTCAAATATCATTAAAGGATTTTTACCATTATCACCAACTTAAAGCTTTAGAATCAATGGTGATCATAGAGCTATTTGCAATTTCGTTTATTAACGGGCTAAATTCGTTTTATCTACACCAGAGGTAACAAAAACTTCAGTTTTTCTTGTGCAATGTGCTCATTTAAAATTAATATCATGAATATTTATCTATTACTATAATCAGAATAAAGGTTGGCGTAATAATTGAATATCATTCATGCAACGCTTTTTTATGGCTAAGGCCTTTTAGGTAAATGGATAGCCCCTGTAAAATAAATAAAGGTGCGCAAAAGCCTATAAATACACACAGGACGTATAATATAGAAAATGAAAAAAATTTTCCTGCATATAAAAGTACAATAGAGAATAAAGCTGTTATGATGCGTACACTGGCATCGCCTGCCAAAATCACCTCGGCTAAATTTTCACTAGGTGTGATAGCTTGTCCAATTGTTATTCCCGATATCCTAAAATAAAATTGCCCAATACCTAATAAAAATCCCATAATATAAAGGGAATATTGAGTAAAATTTAAATATAAAACAAAAGAGATTGCGATCACGGCAAAAGCCGGTGCCCCCCATACAAAAAAACGAATTAAAGATGGAAATTTCCGTAAATAATAAGATGAGATAAGACCATTGATCACAAAACCCAGTGCTGACAAAGCAAAAATAGAATTTTGAATAGCTGTAAATTTTATATTATCTGATGTTATAGAAGCAAGAACAAGTGGCAATAAAACAATAGGCCCCGTATAGAGAGAATTATTCAAAATACGATTAATCGTTAAAAACCGCAACGCAGAAATCCGCCAAAGGCATCTAAAACCAATTCCATAAGCCTTTTGAGATGGCGTTTTTAATAGCTCTTTTACTCTGTTTAGGTGTTGTATAGACTTTATACGAAACCATAAGCTGGCATTCAAAAGATAGATAAATACAATAAAGGCTATGGCTATTTTGTGCCCCAAATGCGCAATTATAAAATATATAAGCAACGGGGATATAATAACAAAAAACTGACAGCAACTAGTATAAAATGCAAAAATTCCAGCTTTTTGTTTGGGAGCTGGAACCAGCAGATTCAAGGCACTATTGTTATTTGGATTATCAGCCCCCATCAGTAGAGCGAGTAAGAAAAACACAAATAAAATAAGCATTGAGTTGTTTATGAATAATAAGAAAGACAATAAACAAGCGCAAATAATTTGGCTATAAAACCCAATTATAAAGCCTTGATAGTGCACCAACACATTTCCCAAACATAAGCCAGCAATTCCAATTGCGATTAAATTAACGACATTTAAAGCAGCAGATGCTTCTCCAGTTGTATCTTGGAATTGTAATAAAGAAAGGCCGATAGATAATACACCACTCGTACAGAAACTTGTCAAACTTCCAATCAAAATCATAAGAAAGACGGAATTACGCAACATTTTTTATGATCCCAGACAGAGCACTAAACCATTTTGTGATTTCCTCTGTTGTCAAATGTAGCTCGGTACTTAATCCGAATTTTTCATAAAAGTTTAGTTCAAATGCGTTATAGGCACTTATTTTTTGAAAGTCATCTGTCAGCATGAATTCTATACTTGGTAACGTTGTACCTATAGATTGAGATAAATAATAGGAAATTACTTTCCAATACATATAGGTACGCTCTCTTGCCAAATAATTTTCCAAGGCATATTTCAAGTGACAACCACTTAAAATATATTTCGGACAATGGTGCAACGGATAATAAATACAAATAGCACCGGCTTCATGTCCGAGACAAGAAGAGATATTAATATTTTTATCATTTCATAATATTATAAAAACGCTCAGTGAGCAGATCTTCCAAATTTAGTCTAGTCACAACAAGATTGGTTGCTAATTTTTGAGCAACATGAGACCAAGCCAATCTTACTACTAAAGTTCCAATAACCTTTAAGTCAGATTCTGGATAAGCTTTTTTTTAATTTTCCACCCATATGTCTCTGTGACATATAATAATTGGCTCATCTCGTCTGAATGAACAAGATGTAATTCTAAACCAATATTATCACAAAGTTTTGAGCTCTTGAATTCTCCATATCCTAACCTGGTATTCTTAAATCATAATAGAAACTAAAGAATTTTTAAGTATTCCAACTTTTATTAAACTTTGTAACAATCTATTGGAATCTCCCCTTCACTGACTTCGACAATTATTTTCTCACCACTATAAGAACAAAAAATTATCTTTGAATTTGCTTACTTTTAGAAAAAAAATGAGCAACACTCTTCCTTAACTAAAAGAAACACGCTCTATACCTTTTTCTTTATGATTATCAAAAAACTATCCCGTTATAATTTAACCATCCATTATTAGGATAAATATTCTGCGTTTAGCCTAATAAACTGTTATAATCAATGTTTCTCTCTGTTCTAAAAGTCAGCGCTTTTCATTCTAGAGATACTCATAATTGCTGTAAAATCTTTCCCCAAAAGGCTTCCCTAAACATTGCTATTAACACGATCATCCTGAGAAGTTTTATACATACACACTGCATTCTATGTATTTTTTGGAAAATCCCTTTGAATCTCTATCGAGCCTTGTTTTGGCAGTATCATTTTTAATATATCATAAATATTTTTATTTAATTTAATTTTAGAAAACTTAGTCATTATCGTGTTTCATTAGATGATATGAGAAAGGTAGGGATTCAATAGTGTTGTCTTGCAGAAAATATTGCGTCCATTCTCTATTTTGGAGTTTGCTATATTTTCTTAAAATAAGGAGATTTTGTGATAATATAAAAAGGTTCAGTCCTTTTTCCTACAACGAGAATACATTTTGTTCTGTAGAGAGAAGACTTAGAAAAAACACTTAAGCTGGAAAGTTAACATAAATAGAGAACTTACTTAATTCTGTTTATATGGGATGGGGTATTGCAAACTATAAACGTAGGCTCCCCATGAAAGCAGAACTCCCATAGAGGATTGTCCATATTTTTTGGTATATGCTTAGGCCATTCTCGGTCATCAAGCATTCGCAAATCTTTAAGTATAGACCAGAATTTTTCTCTATAAAATTCGATACTTTGTATGGGGGCAGGCTCCTCGAATGCAACAAAAGATGTGTTCTTTCCAAAACTTTTATAGTTATCGCAATAAGTTATCATGTCTTCCATCATATTTTTTGAAGTCAGCTTGTTGTAGAACTCAAATCTAAGCATATTTTTTGAGTATCCATTTACACCGAATAGGCAGGGAAAAGGTCTAATTGTGTTATTCATGGTTGCATCGAATTCTTTAAAAACGATCTGCTTCCATTTTTAATATTTGTCTATATTTTCAATTATTTGCGCTGCTGAATCCATGTTTTCCTCCCAATTGTTGTATTTTATAGGAAATTGCTACGTATGATCCTCTCCAAAGCTGATAATTCATCATCATTGTGTCCCCAAATTGCTATAATAGCTGGGCAGGTATTTAAATCGATGGTTAGGGGGAGGGGCTCGTTTTCTTTAAAAAAAAGCGTAAAATGAATCACATTTTCCCAAGAATGAAGCTTTTGCCGCCATACGTTAACATCTTTTATAATATGACCGTCGATCTCGTTGATAAGGAAGATAATACGCCCTTTTTTCTTAAAGCGACTTGGGGTTTGCGAAAACACGCCTGCAATAAGGTTAACGGAGCTTTCAAGTAAACCATCTTCATAGCAATGCGCGAACAAGGTGGGTGCAATTCCTCCGTGGAGGCGGGCTCCTACTTCGATCATCACTGGACCACGAGCTGTTTGCATGATTTCCACGTGCGCAGGTCCATATTCAATCCCCAGCGCGCGAATGCATTGTTTTGCATAAGAGATAAGAGAGGCATAAGAGGGATCTTGAGAATCAAGCACATCAAGCGTTTCATAAACAAAAGTACTTCCATTATGAATACCTTTTTTATATCGTGACAAACTACATATTTTTATAGCCTCTCCCTTTACAACGGCATCGACGATGTATTCCTCTCCCTCCAATCTTTCTTGGAGCAAATAGGCCTCGTTAGGTGCGCCAAAAATATTTTTTTTCTTCCAGTCGATTTCAGAGGCCCACGTTACTACTTCCTCAAGATTAGAGAAAAACAAAACACCATCACTCCCTGCAGAATCATTTGGCTTTACCACATAGCCGCTGTGGCTTTCAAAACCATCGAGAGTACAATCGTTTTTTGTAAGAATCTTTGATCGGATGTAAGATAAACCATTTTCACAAAGACGTTTTTGCATCGCTGCTTTTTTCCGTCGCCAATCGGTAGTCAAGGGGTTATTCCCAAGACAACCATAATAAGCCGCCAATTGCTCTGCACAATAGATACCTCTTTCGGCACCCGCTATTACAGCCTCTATCGTGCCGATAGGAAAGCGTTTCTTTATCTCATCTACACTATGAAGCTTCGCTTCTGCCATGCCCTTTCCCTGATAAGAAAGCATAAAGTGTGAAAAAGGAGCTTGTTGAGAGACAACACCATAACAAGCATAGCCTAATTTTTGCAAAGCAGGGCCATAGAGGGCACCCGTGGAGAAAGGGTCGACAATAAGAATAGGTTTTCTCATACTTTGTTCCGCTGTGATAAAAGGAAAAGAACATAAATAAAGATTATTAGCCCTATAAGGGGCAGAAGATAAACAGCTGCTTGAGGACCCATAAGGGCAGAGCTTGTAAGAAGACCAAGAATGACATAACCTGCCGACTGGGAGAGAGTATAAAGCATGCCGCTATAGCTTCCCACCAGCTCTGCTTGAGCCTCTGTTTTGGTCGCTTCAATCGTATGTTTGCGGGCATTAATTCGCATGGTATTCATTGAAAAGCCAATAAAAAAGCAAAAGACCACAGCCAAATAGGGCGATTGTGTGGTGCTAAAAATAAGATCAGCTACGCTCAACATAAGGGCTGGGAGAATAAATTCAAAACGAGGGATTTTGATAAAAGCAGCCAAAAAAGCGCCCATGCCCGCAACCGCACTGCAAAGCCCATAGTATTTCAGAGCCAAAATTTTTCACACTCTGAAAAAGAATGGTTGCCAGCGTATTATAAGCGCAAATATGAAAGCCAATAAGTCCTATGCAGACGCATAAAAGTTTAAGCTCACGGGAGAGTCCATCCGCTTGCGGTGTAGGTGCTGGCTTCTTACCAGTTGCAAGTGCTGTGGTATCTGTAGCGTTGTATTCATCGCAAAATATAATATATCCGGCTATAAGGCTTATAATGATGTCAAACACACAAAGTGTCACAATCAAACCATTATAACCGATTTCAGCCGCTGCCCCTCGAGGGCTGGTCGCTTCTAAGAGATAACCACTTAGTGCTGCTCCCAAAAATGCGCCAATTTGCACCACTGTTTGCATAATGCGGGAAGCCTTTTGGGCGCTAATATAACCACTAAGTGCTAGTTTAGTATTATAAGTCTCGAGTGTGCTTAAGGTAATCAAAGAGAGATAGCCGATAGAGATAGAGACAGCGATAAAACCAAAGGGGGAATCAGCGTAATGGAAAAGAGCAATCAATAAAAAAAGGCTATAGATAATGATCCGCCTTTTGTATAAATCGACCAACCGCAATGAGGCTTTAATGCGCACAAGACCGCTTTTTTTCAAAAGATAGGGCATAAGGGTGCCCAAAGCCATGGTTACGCCCAGGAAAACCGATGAGGATGTTATGCGATAAGCATTCCAAAGATTACTTAAAAATAAACCATATCAGAAAGATACAGCAGGACAACAAGCCCATAAAACCGAAACATCAGTTGTTTGTGCACATTATCCCCCCATGTTAAATACACATGCTATAAATTATACATTTTTACAAAAAGCTAATATATATGTTGTTAGGCATGTCAAGTTTTTTCGATAGAAGCATGATACAGATTTGAACGATAACGTTTCTCATAGCGATAGCTAATTTTGGAGAAACTGAGAGCGGAGGCGGTTGGTATTTTTACTGTATCTCTTGTGAGTTGCTTTTCCAATGAGGAGTTTCTTCGCTAAATGACCAGTATAGCTATGTTCTTGGGAGGGCTGTGTTTGCACTCTTAAGATTTCCTCCATTTATACTCAAGGTTTAGGTTTTTCTATTGACCGTTGTTAGATGTTGTTGTGACAATAAACTTCGTTATCTATCAGAAACATTTATGGCATTAGCGCTAAGGTATTGTATTAAAGCCTTTACATAGTAGTCTTTTTATAGGGAGAAGGTATTATTGGTTCAGTTTTAGGAGGCTTTATTACGGCTGATTTGGGCGTCGTCGTTGTTTGAGGTCTTATTATAATATTCTTAGTTTCAGTTTATGAATATACCGAAAAATATAGTGAAACATTTGATTCAAACGCTTTTGCTAGGCATATTTCAATATCTCAGCGATGTTTTCCAAGAATTGCTCTGCTGCTTTTTGACGGGATCGGATATCAAATGCTTATAGCGAGGGCAGTGGTTTGAGAAAAGATAGAGTTGATTTCATTATCTTCCTATGGAGCGCAATCTAGTAGCAGCTCTTAAGGGACAATAATATACTGAGATCGAACTCATTTCTATACACTTACACGACGCTATAGGAGTAATCCTCAGAAACTCTACTAGAATTCGTCAAAAAATGACAGGTTATGGAGTGTGAACAAAAAAATATATTTTTTACAAATACTTAATCTCATTTTAAGTTGTCTAAAATATAACATTATCTTAAAACTAAGTCTATATACCGCCATTTATCATAAAGTTAATAAGTTATACAAAATGCGGGAGTATTGTGTTTTTCTGTTTAGAGACGAGTTAAAAAACACCTTATTAAACATTAAGAGATTTCAGATATAAAACAATTTAACTTATGGAAAGTATATAGACAAAATGTATCTTGATAAAAAAGTTTATAACTCCATGTGGTCTTCAAAGAAATTTTCTGGTTCTTTTATTGTCTTATGCGGGTTTGATGGGAGTGGTAAGACAACACAAACAAAAGAAATTGCACGCCATTACTCAACAGAAAAACATATAATACAAACTTTTCAACCCAGTTATTGGTATAGAAATAATCCAGAAATTAGAGATTACTTAGATAATGGAAAAGCAATTGATCCGTTGCTTTTAGCACTCTTATCAGCGACAGATAGACGCAAATATACGCTTGAAATTATTGAACCTTCCTTAACGTCATCGCAAAATTTATTAATTAGCGATCGATATGTTTATTCTAGTCTTGCTTATTTTTATGCTCGAGAGCTTTCTGTTGAAAGTGTCGTTAAATTAAATCAATCTATTCCAAGACCTCATATTACATTTTATCTTCATTTACCGCCCATTACTATACTGGAACGGTTGCAGAAAAGGGATAGTTTAAACTTAAAATATGAAGAAAAACTCTCTTTTATTGAAAAAATTTACAAAGTATACAAAGTTTTATCGGAAATAGATGAGCGGTTTATAACAATTGATGGAACTACTCCTGTTTCTTTAATTCATCATCAAATACGACATCATATAGATAAGTTTTTTTGATTATGAATAAAATCATTTATTAATCAATTTATCCACGATAAATCCTCCTTTATGTATTCTTACTCTAAATCTGAAACTTTAGAGATGTGATTGCAATAATTTAACTGCTCAGGAAAAATATCACGTTATATATTTTAATTAGAAAACTAACTGTAATGGGCTTGTTTTAAAAGATTTAGAGAAGGGGAGTAGAAAAATTAGCAATATTTATTGTGAGGATAATAGTATGTTTATTCTTTTAGAGACGAAGTGTGGTGATAGAAGAACGACATGGAGGAATATACTCGAGCATATTTTAGTGCACAGAATAATAAGGACAATAATGTGAGTGAAGCTTCCATACCGTAAAATTGTTTCACATATGTATAAAGGTGTAGCTTCTGAATAAAACGCACATAAAATATTAATTTTGTTTTTGTCCATAAATGTTCCGTTTTCATAGAAGAATTAATCATAAAACAGCACAAAGATTGTAAAAGCCTCAAAAAAGAAATTTTGCTTTCTTAAATTTAATGATCTAAAATAAAAATTGTAAGAATGCCTGTTTTTAAACAGGATGTATCATGCATATCGACTGGTATTCATTTTAGAGGATAATTTATGTTCACTTCAAATTTGAAGGAACGCATTGCTTTATTTGAAAATAGAACTTTTCTCTATTTTACTTTGAGCGGCTTATTTGCTACATTTGGAAGTGGACTAAATTATATTACATTGTCATGGCTCGCTTACAATCAGACGGGCTCAATCCGTGGTATAGCGTTGATGATGCTTTTTCTTTGGACGCCTGGCATTATTTTTGCGCCTATTTTTGGCATATTGGCAGATAAATATAACCGTAAAACGCAGATTATTATTTCAAATCTTGTGAGAGGTTTGGTAATCGTGGGCTGGGTAATGCTTTGGCATTTTGGTATAGAAATTGAATTGATGGTCTTATCTGCTCTTTTGGGTATTTTTATTCCTTTTTATATGCCATCAGCTATTTCTTTAATTCAAAGTATTGTGCTGAAGGAACAGCTCATCAATGCAAATGCAACCATCGATATGGTTTATGAACTTGGCACTATCGTAGGTATGGGCTTAAGTGGATTTATACTGTCCTATGCAGGAACAAAAGGAACTCTTCTAATAGGTGGTATATCCTTTATCATTGCTGGTTTATTTAATTTTGCAATGAAGGTACCTAAAAACCGAAGATCTAAAAAACAAAACCAGCAAAATTGGTGGGAAAATTATACAGCATCCCTTCATTATTTTAAACAGAATCCAGCTCTTGTTGTACCTTATATAAGCCAGATGATTATTATGACTCTTTTGATGACCGTTCCTGTTATTCTCGTTCCTTATATACAAGAGGTTTTACATGCGGATAACAGGACCTTTGCAATATTTGAGGTGCTTTATTCTATGGGTGTATTGACAGGTGCGTTTTTTTCACCACTTCTTTGTAAAGTTTTATCCATAAGGAAAACATTAGCCATTTTATTAGCTTTTATGGCTATTGGCCTTGCTATTCTATCTGTTAATACACACAATTTTGTTGTTTTTCCTGTTTACTTTATGATTGGATTTGGACTTTCGAGTTGGGCTCTTTCGATTTCTTTATCACAACTCTCTTGTGATCCTGAATACCAAGGAAGATTGCAGGCAAGTTTTAATGGTATCTCTGGATGCTTGATCCTCGGAGTCTATCTCATTATGGCAAGCGATAACAGTAGCATATCACCTCAATCGATATATTTTTTTCAAAGCATTGTTGCGTTTGTTGGAATACTCATAGTGCTGTTTTATAAACATGAAAAACAATAAATTACATTTAAGTGTGGACAACATACGCTATTTTATAAATATTTACGCTGCAGTACATTTCACATTTTGCTTTTAAAGGAGAGTTGAGAAAATGTAAAAGTTGGTGCTTAATGAACAAAGCATAAATTGATGTATGCTAGAGAATACTCTCTATTTTTTGATAATGATCTAAAAGAATTGATGCGTTTCTTTAATTCATCTCACTGTTGTTAAGAAGACGAAAACGTAACACTTTAAATCTTCTTGAAAGTTTTTTGTCTAAGCGTAGCAGAAAGTAAAGCGATGAGGTAATATCGTATCATATGGGGAGAGTATTGTATTATTTTTGTTTTTCAAAATCCATATGAAAAATTGTATCAATTTCATCTTCATTGGAATGAGTATTTCTACGACGATGCAAGGTTTGCACAATCTCTTTTTTTAAAACAGCATCTGTTTCACTTAAACGGTGAATACTGAGTTCCAATTCAAGAGATAACGCCAAATCCACGCACAGTTTAAGCTCTTCTCCAATGTCGAAACCGCGTTGATAGTCGTCATAAAGACCAACCAGTGTATCAGATAATTCTTTATCGCATAAAGAGGTCATGCTTAATTCCTCAACGTTGCGGGTTTCCATGCAGCTTTTTTAAGTATCACTCCACTATCATCACTTAAAATTGCCATGTATACGAACCTCATGGTTTTGTCAATTTTCTGCAAAATACGCGCTTTTAAATCAAAGCCTATTAAAGATTTTATTACTCCAAGATTTTGAAGCGCCCAATTGTAAATATGGATGGCAATGTGTTTACTATAGAATTTATAGCATTTAAAATACATTGCCAAAAGGCTTTTAATATGCGTAGAGGAAGAGTATTCTGACGATAAACCAAACACCCTGAAATCTCTATTGCCAGTTACAGCTAAATCAGTGCTATTAATATATAAAATAAGCAAACAGGGTTTGTAAACGTCTAACTTTTTAATAACGAGTGATAATCTCATTTTTTGTAGAATACCAATTATTTTGCCTATTTTATATTGATTTTTAGACATTGATAAACTTTTTACCTTATAAAAACCTATGGGAAATGCATTAGCATATTTTTGTAATAAGATTTCAGTGGTATATTACACAGCATGAAATGAAGAGAATCGTATTAGGCTTTTTGCTTTTGAAAGAATATGACTGCAACTTTTGAGAAAGCAGTTGGCAAGAATTGGCTTGGCATGCAAACTGATAGAGTTGGCAGGGGCGCATTTAGTTTTTTCATTGGCCTGTGTCCAAATGTTTTTGACTCTGGAAAATAGCCTCTGATAGGCTTGAGTTTTTCCAAGGTTATATTACAGGGGCGCAGCTCAGAAAAATACCACGGCGATTGCATTTTTGTAATTGTCATAATTTTCGCTCCTGCTTGAATGGATGCTGTAACATCCGTTTTTGTGGGGTTATGTATGTGATAACTGCTCTTCTTAAGGGGCAGTAATGATAGATGTAAATCAATATAATTATTTAGTCAGCAATTATATTGATTTTGGAGTGTTTTTTTGGCTCGTCCGGAAGCAAAACCTAAAACTGAGTTGGCAAAACGTTTTCGTGAAGTGCGTCACGCTCTTGGTTTTACAGAGCGTAAGCAGTTTGCTGAACATCTTGGTATCACTGCTGGCTCTATAGGAACTTATGAAACTGGTATAAGTGAGCCTACAGCCTCTGCACTCTCCAAATATCAAGAAATTTGTGGTGTTTCATTAGATTGGCTAGTAACAGGCAATGGTGATATGTTTTCAGATATGGCAAAGGCGAAAGCAGCTGGTTTTAAACCGCAGGCGATTCCTGCTGGGCTGATGAAAAAGCTTGGACATTTAGTTTATACGACCTATCATGATGCAAAAATAACACTTTCTCCTGAAGATGTTGCGGAATTAGCAGCAGAGCTTTATGGAAGATTGCAAGAGCTTATTCAAAACCTCAATGATATAGAAGAAATCGAAGCCACTTTGCCGCTTTTAAAATTACATTTAAGACGTAAAATCGAAACTGAAAAACACCTCTAGAAATTTCATAAGATATGAACGAACAGCCTTTTAAAAAATAAAACTTTTTTGATCTTCTGCTATATAACCAAGTTTGGAATGTGAAAATCTCACAATTTTTGAGTCTTTTATTCAACCTGAATAATAATAAATTATCATTATAAATCAATACATTGCTCTAATACAGATAAAAAGAATGACGAGTAGTGATACAAACAAAATTTCTACAAAAAGAAGCTAATATAGTGCCATTCCTGAAATATTTGTTGGTTGAAGAAAAGATACGGACAATAGTGAAAATACAGTGGGTTCTGTGAGAGGAAAGAGTTTAGAAAACAGCTTCTTTTCGGTTTGTGATATTAAAAAATTTATACAACAGTGAAAATACAATGACGATGTTTTGTTCCTATAGAAGGGTAACAGATATATAAGAGAGAAGAACGAAAGACTATTTATAGATGCGCTTTTGTCTTTTTATGAAGATGATAAGATGAGCACGTTAAAACTTTTTACAGAGCGTGCATCATTATATTTAAGACAGATTTCTTTCAAAGAGATGTATAATATATTGAAACAGTTTACCTCGCAACAAAAAGTGAGATTATCATGATAATCGTCATTATTACATTATGCTATAAGTTAAAAAATCATAAATTTGTGCTTATAAGAACAGCTAATTTATTGAGAAGTATTTTTATAAATTTATAAAAAATAATTTTTACACTCTTGCCATTCTTCTGATGCGCTTTATTTGAAAAGTAGAATTGCTCTTTAGTGAAACTATTTTTGTTAAGAGATAAATCGCAGTATTTTTGAATGGAGATAACAGTATATTTTCAAAGTTTTGTGTTTTTATTTATTTTTTAGCTTGAATCCCTCTAGCTAAAAGGGTTGGGGACTTTTCTAGATTCGATGTTGTTGCAGAGATTTTAGGTCGATGCCGGATAAGTATCGGTATCGTAGGGGGGAGTTTTGTCTTGATTTATTGGTTTTTGAAGTGCGCAAACTAAGGGTTTTGCCATGTGTGTTTTCGCGCGTTGTGATGATGTTGAACTCTGTAGGAGGAGATTCTTATGAAAAAACAATATTCCACACCAAATTTAATTAAAGTTGTCTCTCTTAGTACGGTAATGGCCACACTCTTATCGAGTGTTTCTCCTGTTTTTGCGGCGAATCTTGCGATAGTAGGAGGGACGAGTCAAAGTACACCTGGTACTGGTGTTGTATATCCACACGGTAGTCATGGGAGTGTTGTTTTTGCTGGTGATGATGACTACTGTGGTGCAGACAATGTTATTGGTCGTGGCGGCAAGCAACAAGAGAGAGTTGGTGAAAGTCAACGAATAACCGCAGAGCAACAATATGAGAGATTTATTGGTGAGAAAGTTTTTGGAGGTCGTAGTCCTTACGGCACGACCACTGAAAAGGTTACTTGGCAAGCCGCTGGGATTCTAACCAACAATGCTACTTATATGGGAACAAACACTGGTGGTATCGTTAATGCTATGCCTGAGGCTTATGGTGTTTATTCTTTTGCAACGGGTTGTGGATCTGCAGCGACGGGTAATTATTCAACCGTATTTGGTGCAGGTGCGACAGCAAAGGCAGGGGGTGCACAAGCTTTTGGTGTTTCCGCACTTGCAAGTGGTATAGCAAGTGTTGCTATGGGTGTAGGCTCAGAAGCATCGGGCAAATCTTCAGTTTCTATTGGAGGGCTTGCAACTGCATTAGGTACAAATAGCATTGCTTTAGGTACAAAGGTAAAGGCAGAAAAGAGTTATACGATTGCTATAGGTACAGATGCTGAAGCTAAAGCTTCAGGTGCTATTGCAATAGGGGGCAGGCGCTCTGACAGAACCGAAGAAAATGATCCTAACAGAAAAGTAATCGCGAATGCTGAAAATGCGATTGCTATAGGTACGCAAGCTTATGCTGAAAAGGAAGATTCGGTTGCCATTGGTGTAAATTCGCAAGTGCTTGTTAGAGATGGTGTTGCTGTAGGTGGTGGGGCTATCTCTGATAGAGAGAAGGGGGTTGCTGGTTATGATCCTGCAACAGGTAAAGGGACAACAAAAACCAGTATAGCATGGAAGAGCACCACAGGCGCTTTTAGCGTTGGTGAAGTTGGCGGTCGTGGTAATGGTACGTTAACACGACAAATTACAGGGGTTGCAGCTGGAAGTGAAGATACTGATGCGGTAAACGTGGCGCAACTAAAAGCTATGAAAGATATCATAGCAGGGGGAGGGGGGTGGAAACTTTCTGCTAACGATACCGATCCGACAGATGTGAATTCAGGCAATACTGTAGATTTTTCAGTGAAAAGTGAAAAAGAAGCGGGAAAAGACAACTTAAAGATTGCAAAAAACACTGCAGATAATAAGCATAAAATTGAATTTACTTTAAATGATCATCTTAAATTGACGCAAGTCACCACAGGCCAAAGCACGATGAGTGATGATGGCTTTTTTGTTAACGGTGAAAGCGGTTCACGCATGACTGTAGACGGCTTTTTTATTAATGGTAATGATGGTCCAAGCATGACTATTGATGGTATTGATGCAGCCAAGCAAAAGATCACAAACGTAGCAGATGGGTCTGAACCTAACGATGCAGTGAATTATAAACAGTTGCAAGAGGTGAAAAACGCGAACAAAACGAGTTGGCAGCTTGCTGTTAACGGTGGAAATGCTACGGCTATTGGTCCAAATGGTACAGTAAATTTTCAGTCAGTTGACAATAAAGGTACAAAAAATATCAAGATCGAAAAAGATAATGATCACAATGTCACATTTGATCTAGCTGATGATATTCAGGTAATGACTGTCACAGCAGGAGACAGCATTATGGATGCTGCTGGCTTTAGATTTGACGGTGATGAGGGGCCGAGCATAACTGTTAATGGCATTCATGCTGGTAATAAAACGATTAAAGGGGTAGCGGCAGGGGAAGAAGATACTGATGCTGTAAATTATAAGCAGTTGACGGAGGTAAGAACACTTGCTGAAGCAGGCTGGAAACTTTCTGTTGATGGGAACAATGCTACAGATGTTAAAGCTGGGAGTACAGTAGATCTTGTTGCGGATGCGGGTGAGGACGGAAGCAAAAATATAAAGATTGCAAAAGACAGTAATAAAGTTACATTTTCTTTGAATGATAACCTTAAGCTTACGAGTGTCACGACAGGCAACAGCATTATGAGTGATGAGGGCTTTAAGTTTATTGATGGTAATGGACCAAGCATAACTTTGAATGGTATTAATGCTGGTGATAAAAAAATTACAGGAGTAGCTAAGGCAGAAGGCAATACTGATGCTGTAAATTATGAACAGCTGAAAGAGGTAAGGACACTTGCAGAAAATGGCTGGAAACTTTCTGTTGATGGTAACAATGCTACAGATGTTAAAGCTGGGAGTACAGTAGATTTTGTTGCTGGTGAAAATGAAGATGGTAGCAAAAATATAAAAATTGCAAAAGACAGTAATAAAGTTACATTTTCTTTGAATGATACTCTTAAGCTCACGAGTGTCACGACAGGCAACAGCATTATGAGCAACGATGGCTTTAAGTTTGTTGATGGTGGTCCAAGCATAACTATGAAAGGTATTGATGCTGGTGGCAAAAAGATTACAAAAGTGAAAGCTGGTACTGATGATACTGATGCAGTAAATTATAAACAGCTGAAAGACTTTACAGCGGGGATGGAAACGGGCTGGAAACTTGCTGTTGAAGATGAAGAAGCTACAGATGTTGAAGCAGGAAGTACAGTAAAGTTTGTTGCAGTTAAGCATAAAGACGATGATAATAATGAGAGTGAGAACACAAATATAAAAATTACCAAAGGTGATAACAATGAAGTAAAGTTTGATTTAAGCGAATATATTAAAGTTGGTCGTGTAGAAACAGGGGACAGCAGAATGAGTAATGCCGGTTTCATGATCAAAGATGGCCCAAGAATGACCAAGGGTGGTATTCATGCCGCCAATACAAAAATTACAGGAGTCGCAGATGGTAGCAATGAGCATGATGCTGTTAATCTTTCACAATTATATAAAATGAAGTTTGAGATAGAAGACAATAGTCTTGTTAAATGGAGTAAAAGTAACAAAAATATTACCATTGGTGCTGAAAAAGAAGGTATCGAAATCAATATTGCGAACTCTGAAGGCAAGGATCGAATTATTTCTGGCGTTGCAGTTGGAAAAGTCAGTTCCGATTCAACAGAAGCAATAAATGGCCATCAACTGTTTAATTATATTACTAATATAGTGGATTTTTTTGGTGGTGAGGAGACAGATATACTTAATGGTATCAAACCAACTTTTATGGTTCAGAATACAAAACACGACAATGTAACGGATGCTTTCGCTGCTGTTGATACTTCTATCACAGATATTTATAGTCAGATTAATAATGTAACAGAAAATAGTCTTGTTAAATGGAAAGAAGATCAGAAGCTTATCACTATTGGTGCTGAAAAAGGCGGTACGAAAATTGATATTACAGGTACTGAGGGAGAGCGAACCATTGCAGGTGTAAAAAATGGTGAAATTTCCAAAGACTCCATGGAAGCTGTAAATGGTAGTCAAATTAATACAATCTCTGGAGATATTGCAAAATTCTTTGGTGGTGGTACTTCATTTGAAAATGGTGTGTTTGTTGGACCACAGTATAATTTATCTACCGTTTCTGCAGATGGTAAGGTAGAACAGAAAACCTTTGAAAATGTTGGTGATGCTTTGACTGGGCTTGATGCGAATGTCAAAAATGTGAATAGTCGTTTAACACATGTAGTCAATAATTTTACTGAGGAAATTCAGGGTCTCTCTAAAGATGCTTTATTGTGGAGCAGTTCTGAGAGTGCATTTGTTGCACTTCATGAAAAAGATGGACAGAAGACAGATAGTAAGATTAAGTTCCTTGCGGATGGCGATATTTCAGGAGATTCAACAGATGCAATAAATGGTTCTCAACTTTATAAGATGGGCGATAAGATTGCGAATTATTTTGGCGGTGGTGCTCGCTATGAGAATGGAGAGTGGATAGATCCTACTTTCAAAGTTTCTCAGCGTAATGAGGATGGCACTATTGTTGAGAAAAAGCATCATAATGTCGCTGATGCTTTTGAAGGTGTCAATAATTCTATTACGGATATCTATAATCAGATTAACAATGTAACAGAAAATAGCCTTGTAAAGCAGGAGGGAGAAGATGGTCTTATTACTGTGGGTAAAGCAACTGGTGGTACTGAAATCAGCCTTGTAAATAAAGATAATCAAGAAAGAACACTTTCTGGTGTGAAAGATGGAGAACTTTCTCAAACATCAACGCAAGCGGTAAATGGTTCACAGCTTTTTGCTACGGATAAGAAGATTACAACTGTTACTGACAATCTTAAAACAGTCGCTCAAAATACATCGAAATATTTTGGGGGTAGTACAGATGTACTGAATGGTGTAGAACCAGCTTTCCTTATTCAGGGGAAGACCTATCATAATGTTACGGAAGCGTTTACAGGTGTTAATACTTCTATCACACATATTGATAATAAGATTTCCGAAGTGGTAAAAAATAGTCTTGTTAAGCAAGATGGAGGTGCATCAGGTATTATTACTATTGGTAAGGATACCGCTGGTACTGAGATCAATATTGCAGGTGTTGGTGGTTCAGGACGTAAAATTTCTGGCGTGCGGGAGGCAGAAAATGGTGATGAAGCTGTTAACAAAGACCAACTTGATAAAAGCATAAATAAGATTTCTAAAGATATTGAGACAGTAACTGCTGCTGCGGTTCTCTATGATAAGAATGACGATAATAGTGTTAATTATGGTAGTGTAACTTTGGGCGGCGATAAGAACAACGGACCAGTTGCTCTTCATAACGTAAAAGATGGTAGCATTTCTGAAAATTCCAACGATGCAATCAATGGTAGTCAGATTAATAAAATATCAGCAGATATTGCAAAGTTTTTTGGTGGTGGTGCAAAGTTCATTAACGGTGCTTTTGAAGGGCTGAAATATACTTTATCCGCTATTGTAGGTGGTGAAGTAGGGAAGGCTAATTTTTACAATGTTGGTGATGCTTTAACAGGTCTTGATAAAAATGTTCAAGATGTGAATCAACGCTTAACGAATGTATCCAATGAGTTTAACCAGAAAATTGAAGATTTCTCTAAAGATGCTTTACTGTGGGATGATGAGGAAGAAGCATTCGTTGCACGTCATGAAAAAGATGGCAAGAAAACAAACAGCAAATTGAAGTATCTTTTAGATGGTGAGATTGCTCAAGGTTCAACAGATGCCATTACGGGCAACCAACTTTATTCCATGAATAACCAACTTGCGAATTATTTCGGTGGCGGTGCCAAATATGAGAATGGCAAATGGACAGATCCTACTTTTAAGATTGTTCAAGTCAATGCTGATGGTACGACTGTTGAGACAGAGCATCATAATGTCGCTGATGCTTTTGGTGACGTCAATAAAAATATGTCAAATATTAATAACCGTATTGATGATGTCATCAACAAGGTCGATTCAGATGCTTTAAAGTGGAATGATAAAGAAAAAGCCTATGATGCTGGTCGCGATGGAAAGCCGAATAAAATTATCAATGTAGCTGATGGTAAAGTTGAAAAAGGCTCGAAAGATGCCGTCAATGGTGGGCAACTTTGGGAAACCAATGAACGTGTCACTGGTGTCGAAAAAGATGTGAAACATCTTACCAACAGAGTTGATACCATTTCCAATACGATTGCTGATATTGGTGATACAGTTATCAATATTGATGCCAAAGTTGATAACATCAATAATAGAGTTGACGGCATTGAAGAGGATGCTGTTCGTTATGATAGAGATGAAAACGGCAAAAAAACCAATAAAATCACATTAGCGGGGGGGGATGCCAGTGAACCTGTTCTGATTGATAATGTAGCTGATGGTAAAATTGAAAAAGGCTCGAAAGAGGCTGTAAATGGTGGTCAACTTCATGATTATACTAAAGAACAGATGAAGATTATTCTTGATGAATCCAAGCAGTATACAGATCAACGGGTTAATAATATTGTGATTGATGCGATTGATGATGCTGTTGATCGGGCTAAGCAATATACAGATATGAAGTTTGATGTTTTAAACTATAGTATTGAGAGTGTGAAAAAAGAGGCAAGACAAGCAGCAGCTATTGGTCTTGCAGTGTCTAACTTACGCTACAATGATACACCTGGAAAATTAAGCGTTGGATTTGGTACTGGTTTATGGCGTAGTCAGTCTGCATTTGCCTTTGGTGCAGGTTACACCTCAGAAAATGGAAAATACCGCTCTAACATATCCGCAACAACTTCTGGAGGTCACTGGGGTGTAGGTGCGGGATTCAATATGACATTGAATTGATAATAAACAAAATACATAAAAATTCCTTTTCACCCCTGTCTCATGAGGCAGGGGTGAATTGTTGTTACGTATGTAAAAAAATATATATAAATTGATAAGCGCTAACGATAAATACAGGTTTAAAAAACAGAAAAACCGGACGCTTTCAACAAAATGAACCTCTTATTTCAAAATAAGATAATGAGTTTTTTCATAAATTATAAGTTTATTATTTTCTTCTTTAATTTTTAAATCTGAAAAATCTGTAGCACTCTACAGATAAAAAAACCTTTTGCTCTCTACAAATCTATTAAAAAGCTTTCTACTAAGACAAAAATCTCCATTCAAATGTATTTCAACTTTACTGGAAGAAGCTATAAAACAATATGCTAAATTAACTCTACCCCTTGCAAAAAACAACCAATAAGTTTAAAGGTTAAAAAAACCAATCACCACAAAAAAATTTACTTTCTTAGGAAATGTAAAAGAGCAAAACGCATTAACCATAAAACCTAAAACACAACTTCTCTATCTTTTCAGTCAGGTACTAAATTTTTGAATACGTTTAGAAAAACCAATTTTAGGGGACCTAATAGCGTTTAAATGTGTCTTTTTTGTGTTTATAGTTATTTCTTTCATTGGGGAGTTCATTATGAAAAAATTATATACAAAATTAGCAGGGAGCAATTTAAAATTTTCTCGTTTTCCTTTTATTAAAGTCCTATCCTTGACTTCAATAGCGGCACTTTTAGCCAGTATTTCCCCTGTTTTTTCGAATGATTTGGATTCTTCTAGTTCATCACAGGAAAATTATTTAACAGCGCTGAATGTTGCTTTGACATCCAAGGTAAGTGCTGCTGATGACTATGAAAATTTTTTAACCAAAACTCTTACTGGTGTAAGTGATTATAATCCTATAGTGAATGTTTTGGCAGAAACCAGCGATTCGATACGTTCAATTGATATGAATGCTGGAAGTAAAAAAATAACAAGAGCAGCTTTAACTCCAGGAGTTGTAAAGGGAGATCAGATAACTAGCAGTCAGGATTTGGGTAATTCTCTTATTTATGGTGAACGAGCTCAGGGAGAAGCGCATGATGCTATTGTTTTCGGGCAGGTAGCGCAGACGAAGGCTGACCAAGGGATTGCTATCGGCTTAACTGCTTTAGCTGGTAGTAGTAGAAATACTAAAAATAGCATTGCAATCGGCTCTTCTCTAACCGATAGTTCTGATGAAAAAGAGAGAACAGTTTCATTTGGTGATTATAGTAAGGGTATAACCAGACAAATTACAGGCGTAGCAGCTGGTTCTAATGTTACCGATGCAGTGAACCTTAGACAGTTGCAGGACTTAGAACAAGTTGTAAGACAAAACGGTTGGAAATTCTCTGTTGGAGATAAAAATGCTACAACCGTTTTTATGGATAGCGCGGTAGATTTTTCCGCAGGAAGTAGCAACCTAAATATTACAAAGGGCGAAGATAACAATAAAGTAAAATTTGATCTGGCTCAAGACATTATGTTAACAAGCTTAAAAGCAGGTACAAATACCTTCGATGCCACGGGCTTAGTGATTACTGATGGTCCGAAAATAACCACCGGTGGTATTGATGCTGGAAATAAAAAGGTAATGGGCGTTACATCTGGTGATCTTAGTGCAGATTCACAAGAGGCGGTAAATGGTAGTCAGTTGAATGTTGTAGCTACCCATATAGCTGGATATTTAGGCGGTGGTGTTAAATTTACGAATGGTCAATGGGATAATCCAGAGTTCAAAATTAAAACTTTAAATCCTGAGACGAATGAGATGGAAGAAGAAAGTTTTCCAAATGTAGCCAAAGCCTTTGAGGGTGTGGGTAAGTCTTATGTAAATCTTCACAATGAGATTAAAAAAGCTGCCGATGATAGTGTCTTTAAATGGCACGCCGAAACGGAGAGCATTACAATTGCTGCCAGTGAGGGAAAAGGTGGGCAAGAAAGTATTGCTATAGGTAAGCTTTCAAGTGCAACTGCTAACAATGGTATTGCATTAGGTGGTTCTGCAAATGTATCTGGTGAAAATAGTATTGCATTAGGTGGTTTTGCAAATGCATCTGGTGAAAATAGTATTGCATTAGGTGGACTTTCAGCTGCAACAGCTAAAAATAGTATGGCATTAGGTTCAAATGTACAAGTACTTCCTGAGGGTGGTGTTGCTGTGGGTTATAAATCTGTTTCTCGTAACTCAGTGTCCGCAGTTGGCTATGATCCTTCCATAGGGAGCCAGTCAACGGATGATGGTGTGATATGGAAGAGCACTCAAGGAGCTTTTAGTGTTGGTGATACTCCGAATAAGATAACACGACAGCTTACAGGTGTGGCAGCGGGTTATGCAGACACTGATGCCGTCAACATTGCACAGCTGAAAAAATTAAGAGAATTTGTAGCACAAGGGTGGACACTTTCTCTTAATGATAAGGCTGTTTCAAACTTTCAGCCGGGTGATATATTAAATTTGGTTTCTGGAAGCAAAAACTTTGAGATTAAAAATAGTGATACAACAGACAATAAAGACAAAAAAATAACATTTGATTTGGCACAAGATGTCACATTGAACAGTGTAAAATTAAAAGACATCACTTTAGATAAAACGGGCTTAACTATTGAAAATGGTCCCAAAGTAATAGCGGATGGTATTGATGCTGCAGGTAAAAAAATAACAGGTCTTGCAGGTGGAGATCTTAGCACAAATTCGACAGATGCCGTTAATGGTGGTCAGCTTCATACAATTACTGGGGATTTATCAAAAATTTTAGGTGGAGATGTATCCTTTGATGGAAAAAACTTTAAAGTACCAGGGTATAAATTATCGAATATTGATGAAAAAGGTGTTGTAACAGATAAACCGCATACCGATGTTGGTTCTGCCTTTAAAGGACTTGATGACAATATCAAGAATGTGAATGCTCGCATTAAGGAAGTCTCAGAAGGAGTTGCACAAGATTCTTTATCTTGGAGCGATGCTGACAAAGCTTTTGTTGCCCAGCATGGGGAAGGTGATGACAGAAAGGCAAGTAAAATCACATCGCTTGCTGTAGGAGATATTACGAAAGAATCGATGGATGCCGTAAATGGTTCTCAACTTTATTCACTGGGCGATAAGGTTGCAAAATATTTTTCTGATGACGCTGAATATAAGGATGGGGAATTGAAAGTTCCTGATTTTAAGCTCAAAATTATCAATGATGATGGCACTGAAGCTGAATCAAGCTATAAGAATGTATCAGATGCATTTTCAGGTGTGGGTAAACTTTTCACAAAGGTTCAAACTGCGATCAGCGATGTAATCAGTAATTTGCTTGTTACGAAAAATGAAGATGTTATCAACATTGGTAAAGGAGTAGAAGGTAGTGAAATCAATATCGCAAACAAGGGTGGTAAGGATCGAACTCTTTCTGGTGTAAAGGCAGCAGAAAAAGCCAATGAAGCTGTGAACAAAGAACAATTTGATAAAGGTTTGAAGGATCTTTCTGATACCCTTCTGTCGGATAGTTCTTCTGTTGTTCTTTACGATAAAACAACAGATAATCAAACTGATTATACAAATGTAACTTTTGGGAAAGGGAAGGATGCTACACCTGTTGCGCTCCATAATGTAGCCGCCGGATCGATTGCGGAAAACTCAACGGATGTTATCAATGGAGGACAAGTTCACATTCTTTCAATGGATATAGCAAAATTGTTGGGTGGAGATGCTGAATTTAAGGATGGTGCTTTTAAAGGGCCAACTTATAATTTATCTAGTATTGATAAAGGTGGTGAAGTAACAGATAAACCGCATACCGATGTTGGTTCTGCCTTTAAAGGGCTTGATGAGAATATCAAGAATGTGAACGCTCGCATTAAGGAGGTCTCAGAGGGAGTTGCACAAGATTCTTTATCTTGGAGCGATGGTGACAAAGCTTTTGTCGCTCTGCATGGGAAAGGTGAGGACAGAAAAGCAAGCAAGATCACATCACTTGCGGCTGGCTCTATAGTATCAGGCTCGAGTGATGCGGTTAATGGTGGACAGATTTATGATCTGAATCAGTCGCTAGCAAAGTATTTTGGTGGTGATGCTAAGTATGATGGTGATGGCTGGGTCCTTCCAGGTTTCAAGATAATGACTTTCCAAGAAGATGGAAGCTTTGTAGAGGAGGATTATGATAGCATTGCAGCCGCGTTTGCCGGTGTAAATAAGGTTTTCAAGAATCTTCATAATGAGATTTCAGACAACATTGAGCAAAATGCGTTGTTGTGGAGTGATGATGCAGGTGCGTTTGTAGCACAGCATGAGGAAGAAGGTAAAAAGGAAAACAGCAAGATCACGTTCCTTGCGAAAGGAAAGATATCAGAAGATTCGACTGATGCGATTAATGGTGGTCAGATTTATACTCTTCAACAGACATTTGCCTCATATTTTGGTGGAGGAGCTGGTTATGATAAGGAAGGAAACTGGCAAGGACCAAAATTCACCGTTCAGGTCTTTAATAAGGATGGTACGAAAGGTGATAAAGAGGAGCGTAATAATGTCTCTGAAGCATTTGATGTTGTTAATGACAGCATGAGCACTATCAACGATCGTATAAAAGAAGTTGAAAAAGGTACCTCTTCGAATAGTCTGAATTGGAATGAAGAAAAAGGAAGCTATGATGCATCTCATGTTGATGCTCAGGGTGTTAAGAGTCCAAGTAAGATTATCAATGTAGAGGATGGCAAGGTAGACAGAGATTCAAAAGAAGCTGTGAATGGAGGACAGCTTTGGGAAACTCAGCAAATGATTACAGATCAGGTCAAGGATATTGAAAATAAAGTTACGGAGGGATCTGTACAATACGATAAAGATAAAAAAACGGGCAAAAAGACCAATAAAGTTAGCTTAGTTGGTGGAGATGAAAGTTCTCCAGTATTAATAGCCAATGTAGCCGATGGAAAGATTGAAAAGGATTCGAAAGAAGCGATTAATGGCGGTCAATTAAAAGATAAGATGGATTTTGTGCTTGAAAATGCCAATAAGTATACGGATGAGCAAGTTTCTCATCTTGTAAAAGATGGAGTTAGTGAGGCTAATTCGTATACGGATATGAAGTTTTCGACATTAAGTTATGCTGTTGAGGATGTTCGAAAAGAGGCAAGACAAGCAGCAGCTGTTGGTTTAGCAGTAGCTGGTTTACGCTATAGTGATATTCCTGGAAAATTAACAATCGCATTTGGTAGTGGTTTATGGCGTAGTCAATCTGCTTTTGCTTTTGGTGCAGGTTATACTTCAGAGAACGGTGATATTGGTTCCAACTTGTCAATTACCACTTCTGGAGGTCACTGGGGTATAAGTACAGGGGTTAATGTGATACTCAACTAATAAACGACTAAATCCATAAAATTGATTTGCCTTTTTCTTAATTGAAGAAAAGGGCAAATTTTTTACTTTCTTCCAGAGTTCTCTAAAGCTATTCTAAATGTATAAAACACCCGTAATTATATAAAATCCGAATATAAAAAGCCTATGACAACTTTTTTTGAGAATAAAAGACCTTAATGGTAAAGATTTAAAAAATTGATTGCTATTATTTTGATTTATTAAAATGCTTCAAGAAATGTAAATACGAATATACCCTTTATTAAAAGAAGACAGTTTTAGCTTTTATTTTCGTATAGTTTTAAACGTATGCTTTATAATGCAACGATCTACAGATATGCAACGTACTCCAAACACAAGTATTGCTTTAGGGTAGTGGAGCGCAAACGGAAAAAGAATGAAGCGTTTCTGTAGGCAATATGGCTTACGCTTTAGAGAAAAGCAGTATCGCAATAGGTAGTGAATATAATAAGAAGAGCGAACACGGGGAAAATGATTATACTCTTTCGAAGAGTGATTATTCAACAGTAGTAGCAGCTGTTTCTAAAGCTTTAGAATATGGTTCGATTGCTCTTGGTCATCCGTACATAAGCATTTGCTCAAGAAGCTATTTCTATGGGCTTCTATTCAAAAGCAAAAGGGGTTGGAAGTATCGCTTTAGGTTCCTATTCTAAAGTGATGGTTGATGGGGGGCTATCGGGAACAGCTCTGTGTCTGGTAGGACTGCTGGCGTTTTTGGGGATACGTCTGTTCTGCAAGGACTGGCTAAAAACACCTAATCTCAATGGAAAAGTACGAAAGTTTCAGTAAATATTGGTGTTCCTAGTAAGAACATAACGCGACAAATTATAGGCGTAGCAGCTGATAGCAAATCTGCCGATGCGGTGAACCTGAGACAGTTGCAAGATTTAGAAGAAGTCGTAAGAAAAAAAGAGTGGAAACAGTCTATTTCTGGTGAGGCAGCTAAAGATATGGGTGCTAGATAGTACAATGAATTTTTCATCGGGAGGAAGTAACTTCAGGGTTAAAAGAGATAAGGACGATGAAAATAAGCTCATATTTGGTTTGGCTAATGATATAGCATTGAAAAGCATAACATTAGGAGAGAAAAGAAAAGTCGATGCAACAGGCTTAGTAATTACTGATGTCCCGCAAATAACCACCGGTAATATTAATGCGGCAAGTAAAAAAGTAACAAATGTTGCAGAAGGAACTAGCAATACTGATGCAGTGAATTTTTCACAACTGAAGGGAATAAAAGAACAAGTAGCAGTGAGTATTTTTGTAAAATAGGATACAGCAACGAGACACATTACCATTAGTAAGGATATAGATGGGGCATTTTAGTAAAAAGCTTTCATAAATCCTCTAATGAAATAAAAAATCTTATTCACGAAAAATAAACTGATGCCTAAGCGGATGATCAATAGGCACAAAAATTATACCTTTTTCAAAGAGATCAAAGCTAAAAACGACACACAACCTTTGATAGAAAAACGAAATCCATTCTAATATTAAGTATTTTTTTACCTTCCTCAAATTGACTTTCACGAACCTACCCCTAATTACCCTCTAAAGGCGTTGCAGAAACAACAGCTTACGTCTTAATTTTATTTATGTCCTAAAACACGCTGTAAAAGCAGGAACACGCAAGGGAAATAAGAAAGCTCTAGAACACACCTTTTTTGTGTTTTTAATCTATTGTTATGAGGGGGTATTATGAAAAAATATTCAACACCAAATTTGATTAAAGCTGTTTCATTGGGAACAGTTATAGCGACGCTCTTGTCGAGTGTTTCTCCTGTGGTTGCTGCAAATCTTGCGATAACAAGTGATAAAGTTCAAAGTACAAGTGGTCCTAGCGTGTCTTATCAATACGCTAGCCATGGCAGTATTGTATTAGCTGGCGATAAGGATTACTGTGGTGTGTTTAATGTTGTTGATCGTGGTGGAAGCAATCAAGGTACTGATAACCAAATCACTGCAGAGGAACTATATGAAAGAGTTTCTATGAATAAAGAGATTAATGGCAAGCGTCCTTTTAACTGGGCGAAGGTTCAGCTTAATTGGGTTGATGATGGTCTGACCGGTAAGGGGGGATATATGGGAAAAGCAACCGGTGGTCTTTCAAATGTTCTGCCTGAAGCTTATGGTGTGTATTCTTTTGCAACTGGGTGTGGATCTTCCGCAACGGGGCATTATTCAACAGCATTTGGAGCGGCTGCAACTGCAAAGTTTGGGGGATCACAAGCTTTTGGTATTGCTGCACTTGCAGGTGGACAAGCAAGTATTGCTATAGGGGTTGCGTCTGAAGCAGTAGCAAGCAATACGATTGCTATTGGTGGGCGTGCAAAAGCAAAAGGCGTTGATAGTATTGCATTCGGTAACAAATCACTTGCAGGTGGACAACAAGCAATTGCTATAGGTTATGGTGCTCAAGCTCAAACAGATCTTTCGATAGCGATTGGTTCAGATGCAAGAGCGACTGAGCATAAGGGTGTTGCTCTTGGGAGCGAGTCTGTGGCTGATGTTGCTGCTGGCGCTATCGGGTATAATTCTTTAACTAAAGGCCCTTCAGATTCTGACGACATGATATGGGCGAGTACGCTAGGTGCAGTGAGTGTTGGTGATGCTAAATCAAAAAAAAACGCGCCAGATTGTAGGAGTGGCAGCTGGTAGTGGCGACACTGATGCCGTTAATGTTGCACAGTTAAAATCATTACAAAAATACGTAGACCAAGGTTGGACACTATCTGTTGGAGGTAAAAATGCTAAAGCTGTTGGTGTACAAGATACTGTAGATTTGTCGGCTGCAAGTGACAACCTTAAGATTACAAAAGGTGGGGAAAACAATAATGTAACATTTGATCTAGCTAATAATATTACAGTGGAACGAGTTACCGCTGGGAGAAGCTCTATCAGTGATGATGGCATTTTGTTTGCTGATGGGGCTAAAATAACTGTGGATGGTATTGATGCTGGCAATAAGCAGATTACAGGAGTGGCAGCTGGGGAAGAACCTGATGATGCAGTGAATTTTGCGCAGTTGGAGCAGGTTAATCGGGACGTTGCAAGTGTAAGTCAAAATACATCACAATATTTTGGTGGTGGTGCAGATGTATCTAATGGTAAAGCACCAACTTACACAATTCAGGGTAATTCTCATAATGATGTTGGTTCTGCTTTTAATGCTGTTGATACTTCTATCACGAATATCCAAAATCAGATTGCGAATGCGACAAAAAATAGTCTCGTTAAGCAGGAAGGAGATGCAGGTACTATTAC